>JAEZID010000228.1 GCA_023416195.1 Pseudomonadota bacterium
GTGCTGTCGCGCGGCGTGCGCGCTTTTGTGCCGAAATCCACCGACGACGTTCTGGTGGTGAACATCCTGCGCCTCGTTCTGGCCGGCGGCTCCTACGTGCCGCCGGTTCTCGGAATGCCGGGCATGACCAGCGCCCCGGCCGCCAAGCCGCAGCAGCCCAGCGTCTTCGACGGCATGACCCGCCGCCAGTTGGAGGTGCTGGACCTTCTCGCCCAGGGCCTGTCGAACCAGGAGATCGGAACGCGGCTGGGCCTCAACCTCTCCACCGTGAAGACCCACGTCACCGGCGTTCTGAAGGCGCTGGGCGTCGGCAGCCGCACGCAGGCCGTTCTGCTGGTGAAGGAATCAGGCCGCGACCGTCTGGTTTGAATTTGACGTAACCACCAGCGGCACCCCCACCGCGAACACCGACCCGCGCCCCTCGACCGAGCGCACCGCCAGCGTGTGGCCGAGCAGACGGGCCAGCCGGTCCACGATGGCGAGGCCGAGCCCGATCCCCTCGCTGCGGTCGCGGTCGGCGCGGTCGAGCTGCACGAACTCCTCGAAAATGCGGCGGCGGTCGGATTCGGCGATGCCGCGCCCGGTGTCGTAGACCTCGATCCACAGCGTGTTCCCGCGCCGGCGGCAGCCCAGCAGCACGCCGCCCTCTTCCGTGTAGCGCACGGCGTTGGCGATCAGGTTGCGGACGATCCGTTCCAACAGGAAGGGGTCGGATTGCACCGTGGCGTCGGTGGGGACGACCCGCAGGCGCAGGTCTTTAGCTTCCGCCAGGGCGGCGAATTCCGATTCCAGCTGGTCGAACAGGGGGGCGAGCGGCACGTCGGCAAGCTTGGCCTCCACCACGCCCGATTCCAGTTTGGAGATCTCCAGGATCGCGTTCAGCAGGTCGCGCATGGACCGTTGGGCCAGCCGCATGTCCTTGACCAGCGCCTGCCCGCGCGGCGTCTGGACCTGCCGTTCCAGCATGCCGGTGAACATGTTGATGGCCTCCAGCGGCTGCTTCAGGTCGTGGCCGGCGTGGGACAGGAAGCGCGACTTGGCGCGGTGCGCCTGCTCGGCGGCCTCCTTGGCGGCGTGCAGTTCGGCGGTGCGGGCGCGGACCTGGGCCTCCAGCGTTTCGTTGGCCTGCTCCAGCTCCTCCGTCATGCGGGTGATCTCGGCGAACTGGCGCTGCACATGCCCGGTCATCGGGCGGAAAATGACCAGCGCCTCGACGCACAACGTCAGCAGCGTCAGGACCAGCGCGGCGATGCCCAGCCGGTGCAGCGTGGCGAAACCGCTCTCGCCCGTCGCCTGATAGCGCGCCACCATGTCGTCGAGCCGCGCCAGCAGCGGGCCGAGCGCCTGGTGGGTGATGTAGGCGGCCTCCTTCATGTCCGGCGGCAGGCCGTCGGGGCCGTCCGCGATCACCGCGCGCAGCGCCGCGATGTAGCGCAGCACCAGCCCGTTCAGCGGCTCCGGCCCGTCGAAGTAGAGGTCACGTACGGCTGCTCCCAGCGCCGGACCCGGACCCGTGCCGGTCAGGCGGCGGTGCGCGTTCTCGAACAGCTCCGTCGCCTCGATCAGGCGGCCGGTGATCTCCTCGCGGTCGGCGTCCGTTTGCGCGTGCCGAAGCTGTTCGACCAGCAGGGCCGTGCGCTGGGACAGCATGCGCTGGCGGCCGGAGATGTTGACCACCTCCAGCATGTCGGCGTGCTGGTTGATGACCCGCTCGGTCATCAGGAATCCCGCCAGCGTGCAGAGCGCGATCACCGCCAGCGCGAGGCTGTAGCGGAGCGTCATCCACCGTGCGGTGGTCTTCCCGATGGGCACCATGCTGTCCGTTCCTGCGCTGAACACGCCTGCCGCGGGTGCGCCGGGGGCGGAGTTGCCGCCGCGGCGCCGGCATCCTGTGCACCGTCACGCAAAGCCGTCAATTCCCTTGCGGTCCGGGGACAAACGGTCCCGTGACATCCTGCCGCATCGGGGCGCCTTCGAACATGGCACCGCTCGCGCTTGATCGAGATCAAGGCGGAAAGTACAGGGTGCGCTAAGTCTATCTAAGACCTTAGTGCCGTTCTGCGGCAATCCGACGCTATCGGGCAGGACCCCAGCATAGTACCTTAGTGGCAACTCGAAAGTACGTCTTGGCACGCGGCCGGGGCGTCAGGGCGGGAGAGGCATTCACCATGGCGGTCAGCCGCGCCAGTCTGCTGCGGGGGCAGTTCCGGTCCGATCCGGACGTGATCCGTCCGCCCTGGGCAATCGGGGCGGCTTCGGATGAGGCGCGGGCGTTCGCCTCGGCCTGCGATGCCTGTGGGCGCTGCGCTCCGGCCTGTCCCGAGGGGATCATCGTCTTCGACCGCGTCGGCCGCCCCATCATGGATTTCGCCAAGGGCGCCTGCACTTTCTGCGGCGATTGCGCGACGGCCTGCCTGTCCGGCGCGCTCGTCCGGACGGAGGATGCCGCCCCCTGGACGCTCAAGGCCGGCATCGCCGCCGCCTGCCTGTCCTTCGGCGGGGTGGACTGCCGGATGTGCGGCGACCATTGCGAGACCCGCGCCATCCGCTTCCGCCCGCTGGGCAAGGGGCGCTGGCTGCCGGCCGTCGAGGCGGCGGACTGCACCGGCTGCGGCGCCTGCGTCGGGGTCTGCCCCGTCAAGGCCATCGCCGTGAGCCCCGCCGATTCGAACCCCGCCGATTCGAGCAAGGAGATCGCGTCATGCGGCTGAACCGCTTTCTGAAGCGGGAGGCCGAACGGCCTTCCATCGGGCACAACCTGTGCGGCGTACTGGTCCACGCGGAGCCGGGCCGGCTGGCCCTGGCGTGCCGGCATCTGGCCGAACTGCCGGGCGTGGAGATCCACGAACAGGCCCCCGATGGCCGGATGGTCGTCACCATCGAGGATGTGGAGGGCCTGCCCGCCGCCCTGACCCTCGCCAAGCTGCACGAGATCGAGGGCGTCGCGTCGGCGGCGCTCGTCTACCACCATTGCGAAACAGAAGACCGGTCGGAGGAGATGTCCTCATGAAACTCACCAGGCGCAACTTCGTAAAGGCCAACGCCGTCGCGGCGACGGCGGCCGTGGCCGGTCTTCCGGTCACCTCCGAGCTGGCGCAGGCCGCCGGCCGTCCGGCGGACGACATCCGCTGGGACAAGGGCGCCTGCCGCTTCTGCGGCACCGGCTGCGGCGTGCTGGTCGGCGTCAAGGGCGGCCGCGTCGTCGCCACCCAGGGCGATCCGGACGCACCGGTCAACCGGGGCCTGAACTGCATCAAGGGCTATTTCCTCTCCAAGATCATGTACGGAGAGGACCGCCTGACCACGCCGCTTCTGCGCAAGAAGAACGGCAAGTACGACAAGAACGGCGAGTTCGAGCCGGTCTCCTGGGACGAAGCCTTCGACGTCATGGCCGACAAGTACAAGGCCGCGCTGAAGAAGGGCGGGCCGTCGAACATCGGCATGTTCGGTTCCGGCCAGTGGACGGTCTGGGAAGGCTACGCCGCCGCCAAGCTGTTCAAGGCCGGCTTCCGGTCCAACAACATCGACCCGAACGCCCGCCACTGCATGGCCTCGGCGGTCGCCGGCTTCATGCGCACCTTCGGCATCGACGAGCCGATGGGCTGCTATGACGACATCGAGCAGGCCGACGCCTTCGTGCTCTGGGGCTCGAACATGGCGGAGATGCACCCGATCCTGTGGTCGCGCATCACCGACCGCCGCCTGACCCATCCCGACGCCAAGGTCGCCGTGCTCTCGACGTTCGAGCACCGCTCGTACGAGCTGGCCGACATCGGCATGACGTTCAAGCCGCAGACCGATCTGGCGATCCTGAACTGCATCGCCAACCACATCATCCAGACCGGCCGCGTGAATCAGGAGTTCGTCGCCAAGGCGGTGAACTTCAAGAAGGGCGTGACGGACATCGGCTACGGCCTGCGCCCCGACCACCCGCTGGAGAAGAACGCCAAGGACGCCAAGGACCCGAACGCTTCCGCGCCGATCAGCTTCGACGAGTTCAAGGCCTTCGTGTCGGAATACACCTTCGAGAAGACCGCCGCCCTGTCCGGCGTGTCCGTCGAGAAGCTGAAGGCCCTGGCGGAGCTGTACGCGGACCCGAAGGTCAAGGTCATCTCCTTCTGGACCATGGGCTTCAACCAGCACACCCGCGGCACCTGGGTGAACAACCTCGTCTACAACGTGCATCTGCTGACGGGCAAGATCAGCCTGCCGGGCTGCGGCCCCTTCTCGCTGACCGGCCAGCCGTCCGCCTGCGGCACGGCGCGCGAGGTCGGCACCTTCGCCCACCGCCTGCCGGCCGACATGGTGGTGACCAACCCGGCCCACCGCAAGCACACCGAGGAGCTGTGGAAGGTCCCCGAGGGCACCATCCCGGACAAGATCGGCTACCACGCCGTCCAGCAGCACCGGATGATGAAGGACGGGAAGCTCAACGCCTACTGGGTGATGTGCACCAACAACATGCAGGCGGCTCCCAACCTCAACGAGGAGAGCTTCCCCGGCTACCGCAACCCCGACAACTTCGTCGTCGTCTCCGACCCGTACCCGACCGTGACGGCGCTGGCCGCCGACCTGATCCTGCCCACCGCCATGTGGATGGAAAAGGAAGGCGCCTACGGCAACGCGGAACGCCGCACCCAGTTCTGGCGCCAACAGGTGAAGGCGCCGGGCGTGGCGCAGTCCGACCTTTGGCAGCTGATGGAGTTCTCCAAGCGCTTCAAGATCGAGGAGGTGTGGCCGGAGGAGCTGATCGCCAAGGCGCCGGACGCGCGCGGCAAGACGCTGTACGAGGTCCTGTTCCGCAACGGGCAGATCGACAAGTACCCGGTTTCGGAGTGCCAGCCCGG
>JAEZID010000257.1 GCA_023416195.1 Pseudomonadota bacterium
ATGAAGTTCTCGTCCATGCTGGTCTTCATGGCCCTGTGGTCGCTGCTGGTCTACGCGCCGATCACCCACTGGGTGTGGGGTCCGGGCGGCTACCTGCTGGGCGACGGCGTGCTCGACTACGCCGGCGGCACGGTGGTGCACATCAACGCGGGCGTGGCCGGTCTGGTGGCCGCCATCGTGCTGGGCAAGCGCAAGGGCTACCCGAACGAGAACTTCGCCCCGCACAATCTGGTCCTGAGCCTCATCGGCGCCTCGATGCTGTGGGTCGGCTGGTTCGGCTTCAACGCGGGTTCGGCCCTGGCCGCCGACAGCCGTGCGGGCATGGCCATGCTGGCCACGCAGGTCGCCGCCGCCACCGCCGCCATGTCCTGGCTGCTGGCCGAGTGGGCCACCAAGGGCAAGCCCTCGGTCCTGGGCATCATCTCCGGCGCCGTCGCTGGTCTGGTCGCCATCACCCCGGCGGCCGGCTTCGTCGGCCCGATGGGCGCGCTGGTGATCGGTCTGGTGTCCGGCGTCGTCTGCTACTGGGGCGCCACCGGCCTGAAGCGCATGATGGGCTATGACGACTCGCTCGACGCCTTCGGCGTGCACGGCGTGGGCGGCATCGTCGGCGCCATCCTGACCGGCGTCTTCGCCCAGGAAGCCATCGGCGGCACCGCCGGCCTTCTGGAAGGCAACCCCGGTCAGGTGTGGACGCAGTTCGTCGGCATCGTCGCCACCCTCGCCTACTCGGCCGTCGGTTCCTTCATCCTGCTGAAGATCATCGACGTGGTGATGGGCCTGCGCGTGGACGAGGATGTGGAGCGCGACGGTCTGGACCTCGCCCTGCACGGCGAGACCATCCACTAAGCATCTGTTACTGCCTGGTTGTTTCCTCCATGACTTCCGCCGCCGGGGCCTCCCCGGCGGCGGCTTTCTTTTGGAGGATCGGTCAGGAACGCCGCAGATACATCTTTCCCACACCGTTCAGGGCGGCGAAGAGCTGGCCGAACTGGACCATGAAGGCGTCCCAGGACAGGTTGCCGGCCTTCTCGGCGACGGCCTTGTGAATGTCCCCGAGCGTCGCCTTGCCGTCCACGCGCCCCAGGATCGGGCCGGCGAGGCGGGGCAGGGGCAGGGGAATGACCGCGCCCATCAGGTCCGCCTCCAGGGCGCCGCCGGGCGGCAGGCCCTTGGCGATGGCGGTGCCGTCCAGATCGCGCAGGACCGGCACCACCTCGGGTCCGTCGGGACGGGCGACGGCGGCATCCACATCCTGCGGGCGGACGAGATAGGCGATGTGCTTGGTCATGCTGCCGGTGACCTGCTCGGCCCAGGCGGCGCGATCCAGCCAGGACAGGCCCTCCAGGCGCTTCAGCACGCGCGGGTCCTTGATCCAGACGGAGGGCTCGTAGCGGGCGGGCTCGATCAGCGCGGCGATGGCGAGGTCCGCGCCGCCGGCCAGTTCGGCCAGTTCGGGGACCGTGTAGGGGCGGTCGCAGGAATGCAGGAGGAGATCGAACAGGTCGGCGTCGGCCTGTTTGTGGTCGCCGATGAAGGGGTTGTTCAGCAGCCAGTTGGAGCGCGGCAGGTGCCCGATCAGGCGCTTGGCGAGCGCCACCTTCTCGGCCGGGGGCAGGTCGTGGGTGATGGCGCGCAGCGCCGCCTGCATAGGATAGACGCCGGTGCGGCCAAGCGGCGCGTAGACCATCATGCCAATGCCGCCGCCGGGCTTCAGGGCGCCCGCGAGCGAGCGCAGGCCGGCGGGCGGATCGTCCAGATGGTGCAGGACGCCGCAGCAGTCGATGTAGTCGAACGGTCCGAGGCCATCGAGTTCGAGCAGCGAGCCCCGGCGGAAGTCGATGTTGGTCAGCCCACGCGCCTTGGCCCGCGCCTCCGCGACGGCGCGCGAGGCGTCGGACAGGTCGATGTAGGTGACGCGCCCCGGATTGCCGGCGTCGGCCATCTGCTGGGCGATCATGATCGTCCCGTCCCCCGTCCCGCCGCCGGCCACCAGCACGTTCAGGGGCTTGGCGTGGTCGAGCCGGCCGCCGAAGACGTAGTGGTTCACCTCGTCCAGATGGCTGGGCGAGCCGGTGATCAGGCGCTTCCTCTCGTCGGCCGGGTTGCGCGCGGGGTAGGGGTAGGCCTCGTACTGGGCGCGCAGGTCGTCGATGCTCATGGAAGGGGGCTCATGGCAGGGGGCTCATGGACGGGGGCTCATGGAAGAGGGCTCATGGGCGATGCTCATGAATTGAGCAGCCGGCCTGATGGGGCGGGCGCGGGACAATAGCACCGCGCCCGCCCCGTCGTCAGGCGCTCTCCTCCAGCGGCAGGCAGATGTCGGTCAGCCACTCTTCCGGAGGCAGGGACCGGCAGCTGTTCAGATACTCCTCGACGCAGGGACGATCGGCCGGCGTGTGGCCGCTGGTCGGCAGCCAGTCGCGGTAGAGCCAGCGGTAGGCGCCTTCCAGCTCCGCATAGGGTCCCTTGTGACGCAGCACGGCGTGCTTGCCGCCGGGGATCTCGATCATCTGGACGGGGCCGTCCTCCACGGCCTTCAGGTCCAGCATCAGGGCGGCCTTGGAGCGCAGCTTCTCCGGCGGAACGGCTTCCGGATCGTCGTAGTAGATGGCGAAGGAGCGGGCCTGCTGCCCCATCAGCCCGCGGGCGGCGGCCCAGGTGTACAGGCGTTCGAAGGTCGTGCCGATCTCCATGTAGGGGCCGGTGTGGGAGATGGCGGCGACGCGGACGGTGGGAAGGTCGCGGATGGTGACGTCGTGCATGATGGCCTCCGGATTCTGGTCGGTGGGAACCGGAGGAACCAGACGGCCCTGGCGCCGGTAGGCGGCGGGGCTGATGCCGTAGCTTTGGCCGAAGGCGCGGGTGAACGCCTCCACGCTGCCGTAGCCGGCCCGCCTGGCGATGCGGGCGATCTCGTCCGTGCCGCGCATCAGATCGCCCGACGCCCGGTGCAGACGGGAGCGGCGCAGCGTGTCCGCCGCCGTCTCTCCCGTCATGGCGCGGTAGATGCGGTGGAAGTGGTGGGGCGAGAAGCACGCGATGGCCGCCAGCCGCTCAAGATCGAGCGGTTCGTCGAGGTGCGCGCCGATGTGCGTCACGACGCGCTCGATGCGTCGGCCATAGTCCAGCAGGGTGTCGGGCTTGGTCATGGTTCCTCCGTACCCGAGCACCCTAGCGGGAGGCCGTTTGATCGCGCTTGCGGACTCTAAACCGCCCAGCCTTCCGCCGGGCGGACCATGCCGACCTCGCGCCCGTTGCGGTTGGTGATCGGCGTGTTGAGCAGCTTCGCGGCGCGCGACCACTGCTCCTCGCTCAGCACCTTGGTGGCGCGGATCAGCGCGGCCATGGCGACCTCGCGGGCGCGGGGGGCGCCGTCGTCGATCTTCAGGGCGATGCCGATGCCCTCCTTGGGCAGCACGGCGCAGCCGACGCCCTCCGCGCCGCCCTTGACCAGAACGAGGCCGCCGGACGCCTGCATCATCGCCGTGTCGAAGGTGTCCTTGCCGGCGATCAGGTAGGGGTGGGCGCGCCACGCCCGGCGGATGCGGGTCACCGCCTCGGCGCGCGCGTCGGGCAGGTCCTTCGGGTTGCCGATGCGGGCCATGGCGTATGCGATGGCGCCCAGCGGGATGCCGATGGTCGGGATGGCGCAGCCGTCGATGCCCCAGGGGGCGTGCGACAGATCCTGCCCGGTCATCTGCTCCATCACGCCCAGGATGCGCTGCTGCACCGGATGGTCGAAGCGGACGTAGCCCCTGGTCGGCTCGCCCTTGTGGACGGCGGTGGTCAGGAAGCCGGCGTGCTTGCCCGAGCAGTTGTTGTGGAAGGCGGTCGGCGCCTCGCCGTTGCGGATCAGCTCGTGCGCGGTCTCGGTGTCGTAGGGCAGGTGGATCCCGCACTCGTAGTCGTTCACGGTCAGGCCGATGCGCTTGATCCAGGATTCGGCCAGGCGGGTGTGGCGGATCTCGCCGTTGTGGGAGGAGCAGGCGAGCGCCAACTCCGCGTCGGTCAGCTGGTAAGCGTCCAGCGCGCCGGTCTCCACCAGCGGGATCGCCTGCAAGGCCTTGATGGCCGAGCGCGGGTAGACCGGCGCCTGGATGTCGCCCCATTGCGCGAGCACCCGGCCGCCCGCGTCGACGATGCAGGCGCGGCCGCGGTGGACGGATTCCACCATGCCGCCGCGCGTCACCTCGACGACGATCGGCGCCTCGGGCGGGCCGGACAGGTCGGCGTGACCGTCCGCCGGGGACGAATCGTGGGCGTGACCGTGGGAGTGACCGTGGCCGCCGCAGCAGGAGGAATGATCGTGGCTCATAGGGGAAACCTTGCCTCGGGCCGAGCCCCGAGGCAAGGTGCCGCACCGTCAGACCCGCCATATTGCCTGTGCGCGGGCCGAAACCAGTGATGATTTGCAGCCATGCGTGGATATTTCGCCGTCGGAGTCGAGCGGATCAGCAAGCCGGGCAACGTCGGCAACCTGATGCGCTCCGCCCATGCCTTCGGGGCCTCCTTCTTCTTCGCCATCGACCCGGAACCGGACCTGCGCGAGATGCGCTTCGTCGATACGTCGGGTGCCGCCGAGCA
>JAEZID010000344.1 GCA_023416195.1 Pseudomonadota bacterium
CTGCTGTCCCGCCAGAAGATGCAGGTGGAGGCGAAGAACCGCGAGGTCGAGATGGCCAAGCGGGCGCTGGAGGAAAAGGCCGAACAGCTCGCCCTGACCTCCAAGTACAAGAGCGAGTTCCTGGCCAACATGAGCCACGAGCTGCGCACGCCGCTGAACAGCCTGCTGATCCTGTCGAAGCTGCTGTCGGACAACCCGCAGGGCAACCTGAACGACAAGCAGATCGAGTTCTCGCGCACCATCCACGCGGCGGGGTCCGACCTGCTGGCGCTGATCAACGACATCCTCGACCTGTCGAAGATCGAATCCGGCACCGTGTCCATCGAGGTCGGCGACGTCCAGGTCCCCGACATGGTGGAGCATCTGGAGCGCAGCTTCCGCCAGGTGGCGCAGAACAAGAAGCTGTCCTTCGCCATCGAGATGCACGAGGAGCTGCCGAAGGTCATCCGCACCGACGAGAAGCGCCTGCAGCAGGTCATCAACAACCTGCTGGCCAACGCCTTCAAGTTCACCGACAGCGGCAGCGTCACACTGAGCATCGGCCCGGCGACGGAAGGGTGGAGCCCGAACAACGGCTCCCTCAGCCGCGCGCCGCAGGTGCTGGCCTTCTCGGTCACCGACACCGGCATCGGCGTGCCGGAGGACAAGCAGAAGATCATTTTCGAGGCGTTCCAGCAGGCCGACGGCACGACCAGCCGCAAGTACGGCGGCACGGGCCTGGGCCTGTCGATCAGCCGCGAGATCGCCCAGCGGCTGGGCGGCGAGATCCGCGTGACCAGCGCGCCGGGCGCGGGCAGCACCTTCACACTATACCTGCCGGTCCGCTACGAGGCGGGCGCCGACCGGGCGATCTGCGGGCCGGCCAACCCGGCGACCGTGGCGGCCGAGCGGTTCATGCTGACCCAGACCGACCACCACGACGACCGCGAGGCGCTGACCGGCAGCGACATGGTGATGCTGCTGGTCGAGCCGGACGCCACGGCGGCCCGCTCGATCATGGAACTGGCGCGCGAGAAGGACTTCAAGGTCGTCCTGTCGCACACCGGCAACGGCGCCATCCCGCTGATCCGCAAGGTGCGCCCCAGCGCCATCACCATCGACCTGCACCTGCCGGACATCGACGGGCTGGCCCTGCTGGAGCAGATCAAGCACGACCTGGACCTGCGCCACATCCCGGTCCATGTCATCGCGCCCGAGGAAAGCCGGCACCGCTGCCGTGACGTCGGCGCCTTCGGCGTCACCACCACGCCGGTGGATCCGCAGAAGCTGTCGGCG
Source organism: Pseudomonadota bacterium (assembly GCA_023416195.1). Lineage (GTDB taxonomy): Bacteria > Pseudomonadota > Alphaproteobacteria > Azospirillales > Azospirillaceae > Azospirillum. The sequence continues at coordinate 1,276 of JAEZID010000344.1, forward strand.
GCCTTCACCGCGCTGCGCGGCATCGTGGCGCGGGACGTGATGCGCCTGCTGGTCGTGGTCGGCGACGCCGAGCTGCGCGAACAGCTGGTCGCCCGGATCGGCGGCGAGGACGTGCAGATCACCGAGGCCGGCTCCGCCAAGGAGGCGCAACGGCTGCTCGCCAACGAGGTGTTCGACTGCGCCGTGCTCGGCACCGGCCTGCCGCGCTCGTCAATGCTGCCGCTGATCGAACGCATCCGGGACAACCAGCCGGCGCTGCCGGTGGTGGTCTACCGCCGCAAGCCGCTGCCCGACGCGGAGGCGGAAAAGCTGGACGTGCTGGCCCAGTCCGTCCTGCTGCGGCAGGCCGGCACGCCCGAAGAGCTGTTGGACGAGACCGCCCGGCTGCTGCACCGGCCGCTGTCGAACCTGCCGCCGGAGGACCGGGAGACGCTGGAGGCCATGCGCCAGAACCAGAACGCGCTGGCCGGGCGGACCGTCCTGATCGTCGACGACGACATCCGCAACATCTTCTCCATGACCAGCGTGCTGGAGCAGTACCGGATGACCGTGGTCTTCGCCGAGAACGGGCGGGATGGCATCGAGCTTCTGAGGAGCACGCCGGGCATCGACGCCGCCCTGGTGGACGTCATGATGCCGGAGATGGACGGGTATCAGGTCATGCGGGAGATCCGGGGCATCGACGGCTTCCAGGATCTGCCCCTGATCGCCGTGACCGCCAAGGCCATGCAGGGCGACCGCGAGAAGTGCCTGGAGGCCGGCGCGTCGGACTACATCGCCAAGCCGGTCGAGGTCGACCGCCTGCTCGCCACGCTGCGCGCATGGCTGATCCGATGATCGGTCAGCCGTTGATAGGCCCGATGGTTTCGGCCGGAACCGAGGAGGCGCGGGCGAGCGTCCTGCTGGTGGACGACGATCCGGGCAACCTGTTCGCGCTGGAACAGGCGCTGGCCTCGCTGGACGCCGACACGGTCAAGGCCGCGTCGGGGGAGGAGGCGTTGCGCCACCTCCTGAAGCGGGACTTCGCGCTGATCCTTCTGGACGTGCACCTGCCGGGCCTGGACGGCTACGAGGTGGCGGCCATGGTCCGGCAGCGCGAGCGCAACCGGCATGTGCCGATCATCTTCCTGTCCGGCGTGAACAAGGACGAGGGCCACTTCTTCCGGGGCTATTCCGCCGGGGCGGTGGACTACATGCTGAAGCCCGTGGACCCGACCATGCTGCGGTCGAAGGTTGCCGTCTTCGTGGACCTGTTCAACAAGTCCAGGGAGTTGCAACGGCAGGTCGCCATCAAGCAGAAGCTGCTGGACGACAACATCCGGGCCAACGCCGAACGCAAGCTGGCCGAACAGGCGCTCCAGCGGGTGGAGGAGCGGCAGGCGGCGATCATCCGGGCGCTGCCCATCGCCATGTACAGCGTGGACCTGTCGTCCGGCGACGCCTTCGGTCCGGCCGGCCCGCAGTTCGTCGGCGAAATGGTCGAGCGGATCTGCGGTTTCCCCCCGCGCGCCTTCGCGCAAGGGCCGGACTTCTGGAAGGACCGCATCCACCCCGATGACCGCGACCGCGTCCTGACGGAGGTGGCGGCGGCCCTGACCGGCGGCGCCTTCAGCACGGAATACCGCTGGCAGTGCGCCGACGGCTCCTACCACCACATTTTCGACCAGGGCGTGCTGGTCCGCTCGTCCACCGGGGCGCAGGAGATCGTCGGCACCTGGCTGGACGTCACCGACCGGCGCCGGGCGGAACAGCAGCTGGCCCAGGTCCAGAAGATCGACGCGCTGGGCCAGTTGACCGGCGGGATCGCACACGATTTCAACAACATGCTCTCCGTCATCATCGGCAATCTGGAGCGCGTGCAGAAACACATGCGGGAGAGCGGGGAGCCGAAGATCGCCATGCGCGTGGACCTTGCCATGCAGGGCGCGCTGCGCTGTTCGGACCTGACGCGCCAGCTGCTGACCTTCGCCCGTAAGCAGACGTTGCAGCTGGCGCCGCTCGACCTAAATGCCCTGGTTCGGGACATGATGCAGATGTTCCGCCGAACGCTGGAGGACGAGATCGAGATCACCACAAGGCTCGCCGCCGACCTCGGCGCGCTGGTCGTCGACCGGGCGCAGGTGGAGTCGATGCTGCTCAACCTCGTGGTCAACGCCCGCGACGCGATGCCCCAGGGCGGCACCATCACCATGGAGACCGGAAACCTGACGGTGACGGAGGAGGATCGGGGGGACTTCCCCGAGGCCGCCCCCGGCGCCTACGTCCGCCTATCGGTCGCCGACACCGGCGCCGGCATGACGCCGGAGGTGCGGGAGCGCGTCTTCGAACCCTTCTTCACCACCAAGGAGCTGGGGCGCGGCACCGGCCTCGGCCTCAGCATGATCTACGGCTTCGTCAAGCAGTCGGGCGGCGCCATCCGCATCGACAGCGAACCCGGGCGCGGGACGGCGGTGCACATCATCCTGCCGCGCGCGGCGGCGGACCTGCCGAAGCCGGCCATCCCGGCAAGCGAGGAAGGCGACGGCCCGCCGGCACGGCCGGGCGAGACCGTCCTTCTGGTCGAGGATGACCCCGGCGTCCGGGCGGTCGCGGTCGAGATGCTGCGCGACCTGGGCTACGCGGTGGCGGAGGCGCCGGACGCGCGCACCGCCCTGACGATGCTGGCCGGCGGGCAGGTGGCGGACCTGCTGTTCTCCGACATCGCCATGCCCGGCGGCATGAACGGATTCGACCTTGCCGCCCACGCGGTGGTCGCCCGTCCCGGGCTGCGGATCCTCTACGCGTCCGCCTATCCGGAGTTCGCGCTGGCGCGCAGCAAGGAAGCGAAGCTGGAGGCTCCGGTGCTCCAGAAACCTTATTATCGGCATGAGCTGGCGCGGGCCGTTCGCGGCGTCCTCGACCAGCGGGTGGAAGCGGTGTTGTGCGAATGACCAGTCCAGACGAAACGAATCCGACCCGTGTCCTGATCATCGAGGATGAGCCGTTGATCGTCCTCGACCTCCGCTCGATCCTGACCGAGTTGGGCTGCACCGTCTGCGCGGTCGCCGGCACGGCGGACGAGGCGGTGGCGGCCGCCAAGCGGCACACTCCTGACCTGATCCTGGCCGACATCCGCCTGCCGGGGCCGGTGGACGGCATCGACGCGGTGAAGACGATCCAGGCGATCCGCCCCGTGCCGGTTCTGTTCGTCACCGGCAACTGGCGGGAACTGCGGGCGCGCGGCCTGCCCGACGCCATGGCCATCGGCAAGCCCTTCCTGCCCGGCGTTCTGCGCCAAGCCATCACGACGGTGATCGGCAATGCCAACTGATCCCGGCGCGCCCGAGGGTGGGCGGGCCGAGGACCGGAGGGCGGCCCGGCGCCGGACCATCGTCGGCTACGCCTGTCTGGCCTGCCTGGGCTTCGTGGCGGCGGTGTTCGTCCTGTTCGCCTCGGCCAGCTACGACCGGGCGGTCAAGCGGGCCGAGCAGCAGGCCCACGACGCCGCCTTCTTCTTCGCCGACCACGGCTCCCGCCTGTTCGAGGCGGCCGACCTCGCCACCACCGAGGCCATCGCCGCCATGGAGAGCGAGGAGTGGGACAAGGTTGCCACGTCGCACCGGGCGGGACAGGCGCTGCAACGGCTCAGCGAACGGTTCCCCTACATCGACGCGCTGGTTCTGGTCGATGACCAAGGCCGCCTTCGTCTGGCCAGCAACAGCTTCCCGGCGCCGGACGTGGACGTGGCGGACCGCCCCTATTTCACGACCCATCGCGACGGGCCGAGAGGCCTGTTCGTCAGCCGGAGCCTGATCAGCCGGACCACGGCGCGGCCCGGCTTCGTCCTCAGCCGCGCCATCCGGGGCGCGCGGGGCGAGTTCCGGGGCATCGCCGCCAGCTACATCAGCGTCGATTACATGGCGGAATTCTACCGGTCGATCACTCTGCCCTTCAATCCGACGATCACCCTGTTCCGCGACGACTTGAACCCCCTGGTCACCCACAAGTCGGAGGGGGTGAGCGGGGAGCCGTTCAGCCAAGCCTTCAAGGGCGGCACCATCCTGCGCACGGCTCTGGCCGAAGGTGCCGGGATCGGACCGACGACCGTTCAGGGCGTGGAGGACGACCGGACCCTGATCGTCAGCTACGCCCGCATCGACAACGTACCGCTCTACATCAGCGCCGCGATCGACTGGGAGGAGGTGCGGGCGGTGTGGCTGGACGAAACGCGCGTGCCCGGCATCTCGGCGGCAGTGGCGCTGGCGGCGCTCGGCGCGCTGACGGTGCTGGTCTTCCGGCAGGCGCGCGACGACGAACGCGCCAAGCGCCTGCTGGAACGCGAGGTCGGCGCCCGCACCGCCGACCTGCGCAGCGCCAACGCCCAGCTGGAGGTGCTGATGCAGGAGGTGCACCACCGGGTGAAGAACAACCTTCAGGTCATCTCCAGCATGCTGCGCCTCCAGTCGGTTCAGGTCAGCGACGACGCCGTGCGCCGCGCCTTCGAGGATTCGGTCAACCGCGTCCACGCCATGAGCCTCGTCCACGAAATGCTGAGCGGGCGCGGCGACCGCACGCGGCTGGAATTCCACGAGTATCTTCAGGATCTGACCGACCGTCTGCGCGATTCCTACGGCGGCACCGACCGGGTCGCCGTGTCCATCGAGTGCGAGGACTTCTCGCTGGACATGAACCAGGGGATCCAGCTGGGCCTGATCGTCAACGAGATCTTCTCCAACGCGCTGAAGCACGGCTTTCGGCAGGGGCGTGCGGGCTCCCTGCGGATCGCGCTCACCCGGCAGGGCGGGCGGGGCCGGCTGACCATCGAGGACGACGGCACCGGCCTGCCGCCGAATTTCGACTGGCGCTCGGCGAGCAGCCTGGGCTTGCAGATCGTGCAGTCGCTGGTCACCAAGCTGGGTGGAGAGGCCAGTCTGGTGAGCGACGGGCTGACGCGCTTCACGCTGACCTTCCCGTTGCGGACGGCGGGACCGGGGCCGGGCTCAGCGGAAGCGGCGGTCAGGGCGGCGGCGATGACGGGGTGACGGCCCCGGCCAGGAGTTCAGGAGTTCAGGAGTTCAGGAGTTCAGCACCCGCCGCACGGTCTCGTACAGGCCGATCCGGCGCAGGGCCTGCTGGAGCGTGGCGCGAACCGGCGCCGGGAGGTTGGTGAAGCGGCGGGGTTCGATGCCGGCGCGGCGGGTCTTGCCGAAGGGGATGGACTCGTCGTAGGCGACCCGGCGCGCGCTCACCACCCGGCGGTCGGTGTCGTAGACGACGTAGGTGGCGCGGCGTTCGGACGTGCGCGGCTCGCCCACGGTGCCGGGGTTCAGCAGGTAGTAGGAGCCTTCGCGCAACGGCATCTCGTCGAAGTCGACGTGCGCCAGCACCGCACCGTCGCGGTACTCGTGGATGCCCAGGCGGTGGGTGTGGCCGTAGGCGCAGAGACGGGCGCCCGAGGGGTGCTTCATCAGGGCCTGGAAGCTCAGCAGGCGGCGCTCGTCGTTGTCGAGGCGGACCACCTCGCAGCCGACGTCCGGGTGCAGGGCGCCGTGCACGACGACCAGATGGTCGTCGATGCTGGCCTTCAGCGGTAGGCTCGACAGCCAGTCGATCACGTCGGGCGCCAGATGCCGGCGCGTCCAGGAAATGGCCCGGATGGCCGCGGCGCTGAAGCCGTCGGTGCCGATCTGGCGGGTGACGGCGCGGTCGTGGTTGCCGGCGATGCAGGTCGCGCCGGCCTCGCGCAGCAAGGCCACGCATTCGGCCGGGTCGGTGTTGTAGCCGACGATGTCGCCCAGGCAGACGATGCGGTCCACCCCGTCCGCCGCCATGGCGTCGAGGGTGGCCCGCAACGCCTCCAGATTGGCGTGAATGTCCGAGATGAGCGCGATCCTCATGGCGACGCCTTCACCGGAGCATGGCCGCCCCGCGCGCGTGACGGCAGCAGGCGCGCCGCCATGTTCCGCAGGAAGGGCATCGGGTCGTTCCAGGCCATGGCCTTCGCTTCGCACCGCAGGACCCAGGGCAGCCATTCGGACATCGGCACGCCGCTTTCCTTCGCGGCGAGGCGGTCCTTGGTGACGTGGCACCAGCAGGCGCCCGGCCGCGCGAGGCCCATGGCGGGGCGGGGCAGGCCGGCGGCGTCGGCGAAGACCAGGGCCGGCAGGTTCAGCCCGGCGACCGCGCCCAGATGGTGCCAGAGGTTGAAGCGCGGGTTGACCTCCAGAAGGTGGAGGGTGCCGTCCGGGGCGCGCTTGAAGTCGAACTTGGCGACGCCGCGCAGGCTCAGCCGCTCGGTGAGGGAGCGGCCGAGCGCCGCCACGTCGGGTTCGTCGGTGATGGTCAGCGCGGTGCTGTGGCCGTAGGCGACGGGGTAGGTGCGGATCTTGCGCCCGGTGAAGTCCCCGGCGATGGAGCCGCGCCCGTCCACATAGACGTGGTAGCTCTCGATCCGGGTTTCGGGGCCGGGGATCATCTCCTGCACCAGCAGGTCCATGCCGATTTCAGCCAGACGCGGCCAGAGTGCGCGCAGTTCGTCCAGGGAGTCGAGCTGGATGGCCTTGCCGAAGCCCTCGGCCTCGTCCCAGATCCGGCGGCGGGTCAGGGGCTTGACGATGACCGGGAAGCGCAGGTCGAGGCGGCTGGGGGCGGGTTCCCGCGCCGGGTAAAGGCGGCGGGTCGCCGGGACCGGCAGGCCGAGCCGCTCGGCCAGCGCCTGGAAGCGGCTCTTGTCCACCAGATCCTCGACCAGCTCCGCGTCGGCGATGGTGAAACGGAAGGCCCGGGACAGCCGCTCGCGGTTGCGGGACACCAGAAGAAGCTGCGCGTCGTCCTGATAGAACAGGACGGGCGGTTCGGCCTGTTCGCGGCCGAACCGGACCAGGGCGTCCAGAAGGCCGTTCGGCTGTTCCGCGCTGTCGTCCCGCACCAGGGCGGCGTGGGTGTAGCGGGAATGCAGGGCCGGGTTGCCGGGGTGCGTGACCACGGCGCAGCGGATGCCCGCGAGGCCGAGGGGCCGGACCATGTCCAGGTCGCCCATGACGCACGCCAAAGCACTTGCCGGGGCACTGGGAGAGAAGGTCTCGTTCATGGTGCGGCCTGTCGCGGTTGTGCCGTGGGGAGGTGCCGTGGGGAGGTTAGGTAGGCGTTTCCGTCGTCCGCGCGAAGGCGGGGATTCTGGGCAATCCGGTCGCGGCACCCCGGTTGGTTCGAAGATTACCGGTTCGAAGCTTATCGATTCGCCGGGGCGAGGCGGGGCCGGGGCAGGCGCTTCATCAGATCGGTCAGGCCCGCCTTGGCGTGGCGGAGCTTGGCGTCGATCTGGCGGGTCAGGCGGTCGGGGCCCAGCGCGATCCAGTTCATCGGCTGTTCGGCGTTTGACAGAAGCGGCTTGTGCCCGGCCGGCGTCGACATGAAGTCGTAGGCGGGCTCGCCGCGCCTCAAGCTGTCCTCGATGGCCAGGACGTGGCTGACGATGCCGGGTTTCAGCCGCTTGTCGGCCTCGTAGGCGAAGCCGCCCTGGTAGTTCAGCACCCGGCCGCGATGGACGAAGTTGTGCAGGAAGCCGATGGGCTTGCCGCCCACGCTGATCCGGCACAGCCGCACCGCGCCGGCTGGGACGCCGTCGCGGATCAGCCGCTCGTGAAAGGGGCGGAAAACCGGGTTGGCGAAGGCGCCGGACTGGCCCCGCGCGGTCCAGCTCGTCTGGTGCAGCACTTCCATGGCGCGGAAATCGTCCAGCGCTTCCTCGACGGTGGAGGCGACCCGGTATTCCAGCGCGCCGCGTTCGGCGTACAGGCGCATGGCGCGCTTCACCGCCGCGCGGGTGTTCTTGCCGAGCGTGGCGAGATAGTCCCCGCCCCGCGCGCGGACGCTGTCAAGCTCCACCCATTGCGTGCTGTCGGCCATGCGGACCTGAAGGCTGTGGCCCAGCCGGGCGGCGGCGCGGCGGACGGCGGTCTCGGCCGCCGGTTCCAGCCCGCCCAGGACCAGCTCGTCCCAGTTGGGCAGGCGGCGCCCCAGCCATTCGAAGCAGGCGCCGAGCACCGCCTCGGCGCAGGTGCGGTCGGCCAGGATGCCGTTGTATTCCACGAACAGGCGGTCGAAGGCGCGCTCGCCGGTTTCGTGCAGCAGCCAGCAGCGTGTGCGCAGCAGCCCGAAGCGCCAGAGCGTGCGCGGGCACAGCAGCGCCAGCCCGATCACGCGGCCATGGCGGCGCGCCATCAGCACATGCGGGTGGGCGCGGACGGGTAGGAACGCCAGCCACGTGCCGATCCAGTGCCAGGACAGGAAGAACGAACCGTCGGCCCGCGCTTCGAGGTCGGTCCAAAGCTCCTTCAGGTTGTCGATGCGGTTGGCGGGAAGAAGTTCGATGGCGATGTCCTGATCGTCGGCCTCAGGAAGAATCCTCATGTCCATGGGCGCGGTCTCTCTCCGTCGGGCGGTGCGGTGGGCGGGAGATACGTCGATGAGGCGGCGAAGAGGTCTACAGGACGGGTGAGGCCGATGGGCGTCCACGCTTTACCGAATTCATATTCATTTCCCCTGTCCGATGAATGGCCGGCATTATGCACAAACACATGGGGCAACAACGCAGCCGCGAAAGCCGTGTTGCGGCGTTCCGGCGGGGGACTCCGTCAGAGGCGGCCGGGAAGCCGGAAGGGCTGCGGGCGGGGGGATGCGGGGTGGCCGTTCCGGGCCGTGCTTCAACCCTCAGGGCATCGCCCGTTCGATGTCGCGGCTGTTCAGGTGCAGGCTGGAGTCGGTCGGAAGGTCGCGGGCGGCGATCTTGCGGGTTGCCGCTTTATGGAAGGCCGCGCGGTGCCGGGCGAAGTGGGCCAGACAGTCGGCGGGCGTGGGGAGATGGCCGAGCAGGGTTCGAAAAGCGAGGCGGTGCACGGCGCAACGGCCCCGGTGACCCGGCGGAAGGAAAGTCAGGGCGTCGATGTCGGCGCGCCATTCGGCGTCGGGCAGGGTGGCGTCTGGAAGAGGGGTGTTTTCCGGCACCGGCGGAGCCTTCGGAAACGTGAAAAGGACGCTTGCCACGCACCACGGTGTCGAGTATATGACGGCTCCCTTCGTTGGGAGCGGCGCGGGCGTAGCTCAGGGGTAGAGCACAACCTTGCCAAGGTTGGGGTCGAGGGTTCGAATCCCTTCGCCCGCTCCAGTCAACGAAGTGACGATCGAAAAAGGGCGGCCGCTTGGCCGCCCTTTTCGTTTTGCCCTCACCAGAGGAGAAGGGACAGTTCGTAGAACAGCGCGCCCACGATGGCGGTCGCCGGCAGGGTGATGACCCAGGCGATGACGATGCCCTGCGCCAGACCCCAGCGGACGGCGCTGGTGCGGCGGGTGGCGCCGACGCCGATGATGGCGCCGGTGATGGTGTGGGTCGTGCTGACCGGCACGCCCAGCCACGTCGCGGCGAACAGGGTGATGGCGCCGCCGGTCTCCGCGCAGGCGCCGTGCACCGGCTTCAGCTCCGTCAGCTTGGAGCCCATGGTCTTCACGATGCGCCAGCCGCCGAACAGCGTGCCCAGGCCCATGGCCGCCTGGCAGGTGATGACCACCCAGAAGGGAACGTGGAAGGTCTCCCCCAGCATCCCCTGCGAATAGAGCAGCACGGCGATGATGCCCATGGTCTTCTGCGCGTCGTTGCCGCCGTGCCCGAGGCTGTAGAGCGAGGCGGAGACGATCTGGAGGTTGCGGAAGATCTTGTCCACCACGAAGGGCGTCGTCCGCACGAACAGCCAGGACACGATGACCATCAGCGTGCTGGCCAGCAGGAAGCCGACCACCGGCGAGACCACGATGGCGGCGGCCGTCTTGATGAGGCCGGAGGCGACGATGGCGTCGATTCCCGCCTTCGCCACGCCGGCCCCGACCAGCCCGCCGATCAGCGCGTGGGAGGAGCTGGACGGGATGCCCAGCCACCAGGTGAACAGGTTCCAGACGATGGCCCCCATCAGGGCGCCGAAGATGACGTTGGCGTCCACGACGCCGGCGCCGACGATGCCCGTTCCGATGGTCTGCGCCACGTGCAGGCCGAAGAACAGGAAGGCGATGAAGTTGAAGAAGGCGGCCATCGCCACGGCGGTGCGCGGCGACAGCACGCGGGTGGAGACGACGGTGGCAATGGAGTTGGCCGCGTCGTGCAGGCCGTTCAGGAAATCGAAGAGAAGGGCGACGCCGACAAGCCCGATGACGATGGGCAGGGCGAGGGTGGCGGCTTCCATGAGATCAGACCTGCTCGACGATGATGCCGTCGATGGTGTCGGCCACGTCCTCGCAGGCGTCGAGAACGCTTTCCAGCAGCTCCACGATCTCGCGCTGGAGCGCGTGGCGGTGGGTGATGGGGGCGTCCAGCCCGCCGCTCTCCTCCCGCAGGCGATGCTTGGCCTCGCGCAGGAGGCGGTCGCCCTCGCTCTCGATCCGGGAGATCTCGCCGGTCATGGCTTGCAGCTGTTCGACGTGCTTGGGAATGGCGCGCAGCATCGGCATGCCTTCGGCCAGCAGGTTCGCGCAGCGCACGATGGCGTCGGCCTGGGCGTGCATCTCCTTGGTGAAGTCGGTGAAGCCGGCCTCCACGAGGTGACGCGCCGTTTCCTCGATCAGGTCGAGGACGTCGTCCATCCGCTTGCCGAGTTCCTGGATGTCCGACCGGTCGAACGGAACGATGAAGGTGCGGTGGACGGCGAGCTGCACTTCCTTCTCGATGGCGTCGGCTTCGCTTTCGACCCGGCGGATGGTGCGGAACCCTTCCTCCAGATCGCCTTCGCCGCGCATCATCGTCCGCAGCGCGTCGGCGCCGGTGACGATCTTCCGAGCGTGTTCGGCGAAGAGGTCGAAGAATCGCTCCTCGCGCGGCATCAGGGCTCGGAACAGGTTCAACATGCGTGGGTCTCCAATGACACTACCCAATGAGACCGGGCCCAAAAAGACCGGGCCCAATGGGATGGGGTCCGATGCGCGAAAGGCCGGTTCCGCGCGTGATGTATCACCACGGACGGAAATAGGGAGTCAGAAAAGTGTCACGCCTCCCGAGCGCCCGCCAAATTCCGCGAGCGTCGGAGCGGGCCGCGCGCGATAAGACCGGTGATTTGCGGGCGCGCGCCGCTTATTCTGCGGCCACGGATCAACGGGAGCGGGTGCGCGCGTGAGCGGAGCGGCGGGCGGGGAAATGCAGGTGGGGCTGGCGGTCGCCATCGTTTCGGTCGCCGCCGGGGCGGCCACCGGTACGGCCCCTGGGACGGCCCCTGGAGCAGCCATGGGGGCGGTGCCGCGCGTCGTGACCGTCCGCAGCGGGTTCGAGATCCCCGAATCGCACCGCCGTGGCGACGAGCTCCCGCCGCACCGCGACGCCCTGCCGGGCGCCCCCTTCGCCCCGGACCGGTTCCGCACCTTGCAGGACGGCGTGCGCGCGGTGGCCGAGGACACCGCCGGGCTGGCGCTGCGCTACGTGGAGCAGCTCTACACCTTCGGCGACCGCCACCGCGACCCGCACGAGCTGTTCGGCGGCCCGCGCTCCATGGTGGTCGGCTATCTGGCGCTGGTGCGGCAGGATCCGCTGCGCGGCGCCGGGGCGGCGTGGCACGACCTGTACGGGTTCTTCCCCTGGGAGGACTGGCGCGACGAGCGGCCGCACCTGCTGGACACGGTGATCGTGCCGGCGCTGGAACGCTGGATCGCGGCGGCCCCCGACGCGGCGTCCCGCGCCCGCCGGGCCGAGCGCGCGGGCTTGGCCTTCGCGCTGGACGGGGTGGTGTGGGACGCGGAGCGCGTTCTGGAGCGTTTCGAACTGCTGTACGAGGCCGGGCTGGTGGTCGAGGCATTCCGTGAC
>JAEZID010000348.1 GCA_023416195.1 Pseudomonadota bacterium
GCACCGCCCCGCTTCGGCGCGGACAGCCGGGCGGTGCTGCGCGCCGCCGGCTACGACGACGAGGCCGTCGCGGCGCTGATCGCGGCGGGCGTGGTCCAGGCCGAATAGATCCCCTCGCAGAGAACCGCACAGACCGTCGCGCCTTCAGGAAATCCCATGTCAATCTTTCACCATCTGTCGATCCGGCTCAAAATCGTGATCGCCTTCACCCTGGCCGTCGCGACGACGGTTTCACTCGGCCTGTTCTCGACGCATCGGATGAGTTCCCTGAACGCGTCGGCGGAGGAGCTGCGGGGCATCTGGCTGCCGAGCACGCAGATCGCCGGCCAGATCGCCAGCCAGGTGCGCGATTACCGCATTCAGGAGGCCGTCTACAGCCTGACGTCCAACCGCGAGGACATGGACCGGATCGAGGCCGACATGACGGCCAGGCTGGCGTCCGTAGACAAGCTGCGGACCGATTACGAGCGGGTGATCGTCAGCGGCGACGAGCGGGAGCTGTTCGACCGCTTCACCGTGGCCTGGAACGATTTCCTGAAGACCAGCGACCGCGTCCGCTCGCTCGCGCAGAAGCATGAGAACGAAGCCGCCGCCTCGATCTTCCGGAACCGGGGGCAAGCCGCCTTCGCCAAGGTGGACAAGGCGCTCGGCGAACTGCTGGTCCTGAACGTGCGGGAGGGCAACGCGGTCGCCGACCGGGGGGCCGCGCTCTATGAAAGCAGCCAAAATCTGATCGTCGCCGCCATCCTCCTGTCCTCCATCCTCTGCGCCCTCGCCGGCACCGTGATCGTGCGCGGCGTCTCCACGCCGATCCGGCGCATGACGGAAACCATGGGACGGCTGGCCGCGCACGATCTGGCGGTGTCCGTCGACGGGGCCGAACGCCGCGACGAGATCGGCCGCATGGCCGCCGCCGTCGCCGTGTTCAAGGACAGCATGGTCCAGGCGAAGGCGCTGCAAGCCGAGCAGGAAGCCCTGGAGCAGCGTCTGGCCGCGGACCGCAAAGCCGCCATGATGCGCCTGGCCGACGAGTTCGAGGCCGGCGTTCGCGGCGTCGTCGAGACCGTCGCCACCGCGGCGGAGGAGATGCAGGCCGCCGCCCAGTCCATGTCGGCCAAGGCCGACGAAGGGTCCTCCCGGTCCATGGCCGTGGCGGCGGCGGCCGAGCAGGCCTCGACCAACGTCGGCATGGTCGCCAGTGCCGCCGAGGAGGTCTCCGCCTCCATCCTGGAGATCGGCCGGCAGGTCGAAACCTCCTCCCAGGTCGCGGCGGCGGCCGTGCAGGAGGCGCAGACCGCCAACGCCACGATGGTCGGGCTGGCCGAGGCCGCGAAGCAGATCGGCGACGTGATCCGCCTGATCCAGGAGATCGCCAACCAGACCAACCTTCTCGCCCTCAACGCCACAATCGAGGCCGCCCGCGCCGGCGAGCACGGGAAGGGCTTCGCCGTCGTGGCCTCGGAGGTGAAGGGTCTGGCCAACCAGACGGCTCAGGCGACCGGCGACATTCAGTCCAAGATCGCGGAGATCCAGAACGCCACCGAAACCGCCGTCGGCACCATCCGTGGGATCGGCGAGACGATCACGCGCATGGACGCGATCTCCGGCACCATCACCACCGCCGTGGAGCAGCAGCGGCTCGCGACGCACGACATCACCAGCAACATCCAGCAGGCCGCCCTGGGAACGCGGGAGGTGTCGGAAACCATCACGGGCGTCACGCAGGCCGTGTCCGAAACCGGCTCGGCGGCCATCCAGGTGCTGGGCACCGCCGGCACCCTGTCCCGCGAAGCCGACCGGCTGCGCGAGCAGGTCGCGCGTTTCCTTGAGACCGTGCGGACAGCTTAACGTTACAGTTGCGATGTCGCGGCCTCCGGCCTGTTGACCCGGACTTTGGGAGATCGCCATGTCCGTCGTCGGGCCGGCCCCAGCCGCGCAGCGTCTCGCGAGTGCAGCCGATCTTCGTTGCGATCGAACGGATCGCCGCCCACGTCAGGCGTGCTCCCCCTGATGCTCGAACACCATGCGCACGGCGCGCTCGCGGAGTTCAGGGGCGTATTTGGGTAATGCCTGTTTCGTCATGATGACCCCATCCTTTCAGGAAGAGGGACCTCCGACAAACCCGGTGCGGTTCCCCCCTTCTGACCGCACGCCCTTTTCGGCAAAGCGCAAGCTTGGCTAGGAGCAGGCCTCTTTGTCCATGTGCAAACATTTTTGTCCATGTGCAGACTTTTTTGTCCGCCGACAGGAAGTCCGGTTTTTATCACGACTATTCACGATATTAACTTTAAACTAACCAAACATCTTATGTGACGGTTAAGCAGGTCCTCCGAACCTCCGGGTGAGAAAGCACGCCGTAGGTTTCAAGAGGTCCGATATGGCAACCGATGCGACTGGTCTTTTGGATGTCACCTTCGCGGTGAACGCTTGGGGGCAACCGGCCGGCGGCAAGTGGCCGCATTTCGTCCTTCGCCTCGATGGGGTGGAGATCGGACAGGCGACGGTCGCCTCGGCGACGCTGGGGCGCTACACCTTCACCGCGAAGGTGCCGGCCGATCAGGCCCACAAGCTGCAACTGCAATACGACAACGACGGCTTCGTGAACGGGGAGGACCGCAACCTCTTCGTCAAGTCGTTCGAGGTGAACGGCACCTCCATCCTCAGCATCGATCCGTCGGTCAAGTACGACACCGGCGACATCGACGGGCTGAACGTCATTTCCGGGCAGACGGAGATGTTCTGGCGCGGCGCGCTGAACGTCGATCTGCCGAAGACCCTGTTCGCCGCCGCCCCGGCACCGACGCCCGACACCCCGGAGATGATGACCAGCGAGATCGTCGTCTCCGCCTGGGGCGCCGCCGCGAACGGCACGCCGCCGCATTTCAAGCTGCTGGTGGACGACAAGGTGGTCGGCGACGCCTGGGTCAACGCGGCCAGCCCCACCGATTACAAATTCAGCGTGACCGTGGACCCGAACGAGGCCCACAAGATCCAGATCCATTACGACAACGACGCCACCGTCAACGGCCAGGACCGCAACCTGTTCGTCAAGGCCATCCGCATCGACGGGCAGGAGATCAAGGCGACCAGCCCGCTCGCCTCCTACGACAAGGGTCCGGTGGACGGCAAATACGTGGTCGCGGGGCAGGAAGGGCTGTACTGGGGCGGCGCCCTGACCTTCGGCGTGCCGGAGGAGTATTTCGGCGGCCCCTACGTGCCCCCGCCGCCGCCTCCCCCGCCCCCGGTCACGGCCCCGGTGGACATCGTCGTCACCGCCTGGGGCCAGTCGGCGGGCGGCGTGGCGCCGCATTTCAAACTGCTGGTGGACGGCAAGGTAATCGGCGACGGCCGCGCCACCTCCGGCACGGCGACGGACTTCGCCTTCACGGCGGAGCTGGACCCGACCAAGGCGCACACGATCCAGATCCACTACGACAACGACAACACGGTGAACGGTCAGGACCGCAACCTGTTCGTCAAGTCGGTGCAGATCAACGGCCACACCGTCGCGGCGACCGACCCCATCGTCACCTACGACAAGGGCGCCGTGGACGGCAAGGACGTGGTGAAGGGGCAGCAAGGCCTGTATTGGGGCGGCGCGCTGAACGTCGCCGCACCGGCCGAGCTGTTCCAGCCGGCCCCCCCGCCGCCGCCCTCGGCCCCCGCCGAACCGGCCTTCTACGTGGCGGCCAACGGCAAGGACAGCTGGTCGGGCACGCTGGCGGCCCCCAACGCCGACGGCACCGACGGACCGTTCGCCACGCTGGAGCGCGCCCGCGACGCCATGCGGTCGAGTGACATCGACACCACCTACCTGCGCGAAGGCACTTACCGCCTGACCAAGACGCTGGAGCTGACCGCGCTCGACAACGGCAACAGCTTCAGGAACTACCCCGGCGAAAAGCCGGTGCTGAACGGCGCCGAGACGGTCACCGGCTTCACGGCGGAGGGCAACGGCGTCTTCTCGGCGAAGCTGGCCAGCGCCACCGACCTCGACCTCGCCATCGGCGGCGTGCGGCAGACGCTGGCGTCGAAGGCCCTGTTCCAGGCGGGCGAGGTCACCTCCGGCTGGTACTTCGCCGACGCCGCCAGCGCGGGGCCGAGCGGCTGGTCGATCCGCTACCAAGCCGGCGACGTGTCGAAGGCCGATCTGGCCATCGGCACGAAGATCCAGCTGATGGACGCGGAGCGGCTGTCCGACACGCTGACCGAGGTGACCGGCATCGACGACGCCACCCGCAGCATCACGCTGAAGAACGGCGCCTCCCTGGCCTTCACCGAGGGATCCACCTACAAGCTGCTGGGCAACGCGGCCTTCGTGGATCAGGTGGGCGAGTTCGCGTGGCGGGCGTCGGACGGGCGCCTCGTCGTCAAGCCGGCCGATCCGGCGGGCTTCGAGCAGGCCGGCGTGGAGGTCGCCCGGCTCGGCACGCTGATCCGCCTGAACGGGGCCAGCGACGTGACGGTCGAGGGGCTGGGCTTCACCAACACCACCACCCACGGCAACGCGCTGGAGCTGGTGGGCGCGTCCCGCAACAGCATCGGCGACAACAGCTTCCTCAACGTCGGCACGGCGATCAAGCTGAAGGCGGCCTCCTCGCTCAACCTGATCGGCGGCAACCGGCTGGACCATCTGGCGGTCAACGGCATCGACCTGGAAGGCCGCAGCAACGGCAACACCATCTACGCCAACGACATCGCCCACATCGGCGAGGTGCGCAAGGGCGTGGCCGGCATCATCGGCACCGGCGTGGACAACAACGTCATCGCCCACAACGACGTGGATTCCAGCGCGCGTTACGGCATTTCGCTGAAGAACTGGGATTCCACCAACATCAACCGCAACAACGTCATCGAATACAACCGCGTCACCAACACCAACCTGGAGACCGCCGACGGCGGCGCCATCGAAATCCTGGGCCGGTCCAGCGTGGACACCGGCAACATCGTGCGCGGCAACTGGGTGGAAAGCGTCGGCGGCCTCGCCACCAGCAACACCGACCAGTGGCTGACCAACCACAAGGGCTTCGGCATCTATCTGGACGACATGGCCGGCGGCATCACCGTCACCGGCAACTTCCTGAAGAACACCGGCTGGGCCGGCGTGCACATCCACGGCGGCGACAACAACCTCGTCACCAACAACTTCTCCATCATCGCCAGCAACATGGAGGAATTCATCCGCGTCGGCTGGGCGCCCAAGCACGGCGACCCCGGCCTGCCGCGCAACAACACGATCACCGACAACGTCATCAGCGGCACGCTACCGCTGGACGACTACATGGAGCTGCTGACCGCCGGCAACCCGCTCATCGACCGCAACCTCGTCCACAACGTCCCGCGCTACGGCGACAACGACGTGACGGGCAAGCCGCTGTTCAAGAACCCCTATTACGGCGACTATTCGCTGCTGCCGGACAGCCCGGCGCTGGCCATGGGCATCCATGACCTCGCCTGGGCCAGGATGGGGGTGGACGGCTACGCGGCCGGCGACGCCATGCCGCACTTCTGGGACGCCTACTGACCGCCTTTTCCGTGGATCAACGCGGGCGGAGCCGTGTTCTCATGGGGAATCCCCCATGGGTGAGGAGGCCCCGCCCGTGTCCTCTCGTCTTTCGCCAACCGCCCTTCCGCTGATCGCCGCCGCCGCGCTGCTCGGCCTGACGGCCTGCGCCGACCCCGCTGCCGACGAGGCCCTGGCGGCGCAGACCGCGCTGATCGGCATGCCGAAGAGCACGCTTCTGTCCTGCGCCGGGGTGCCGGAACGGCAGACGACCAGCGGCGCGCTTGAGTATTTCACCTACCGGACCGGGTCCGTCTCCTACTACGCGCCGTCCCCGCCCATCGGCTACGGCTGGAGCCGGCGCGGCCTGGACTACGATCCCTGGGACTACTACCCGCCCCTCCCCGGCGACGTGGTGGACGAGCGTTGCGAGGCGACCTTCACCCTGGCCAGCGGCGTGGTGGAACGGCTGGTCTACCGCGCGTCGTCGACGCGGGCCTGCGCGGCCATCGTTCAGAATTGCCTGGCCCTCGTTCCGCAGCGCACCATATCGAGAGGCACCCAGTAAGAGACCCGATCCCGATGCCCCGTTTCAGAGCCCTGGTCCTGACCGCCTGCGCGGCCGTCTCCCTCCTCGCCGCAGGGCTCGCCCCGGTTCACGCCCAGAACACCGTCCAGACCCTGGACGAGAAGCCGAAGTTCGGTCCCGACGCCGTTCCGATCACCAGGGACCACGAGTATCTGCGCAAGGCCGCCGCACCGGATTACTGGGCGCTCAGCCCCTACTACGTCCATCAGGCGACGGGCAGCGCCTGTTCGGTGGCCAGCGTGGCGATGATGATCAACGCGCTGCGCGGCCTGCCGCCGCTCGCCACCAACCGTCTGGTGACGCAGCAGCGGGTGCTGAACGAGGTGGACGACGACGCCTGGAAGACCGCCACTGCCGAAAACGGCGACGGCGTCTCCTTCGCCGATTTCCAGGGCTACGTGCGCCGGTCCGTGGACGCCTTCGCCCTCGACGCCGAGGTGGAGGTCTTCCGGCCCAAGGACAGCTCGCCGGAGACGCTGGCCGAGCTGCGCCGCATCCTGACCGACAACGAGCGCACCGACCGGGACATCGTCCTGCTCGCCTACGACCAGGGGACGCTGACCGGCGACGCCACGGTCGGCCACATCGCCCCGCTCGGCGCCTACGACGCGGGGAGCCGGCGCGTTCTGGTCATGGACGTGGACCGGCAGTGGTACGTCCCCTACTGGTCGAGCGACGAAAAGCTTCTGGAGGCCATGATCAAGCCCGACCGTGGCGACCCCACCGGCAGCGGTCTGATCCGCGTCCGTCTGAAGAACGGCATGCCGGGCTGAGCCCCGTCGCCCCGCGTGGCCACCCTTCCCGCGCCGGGCGGATCTTTGAACGCATGAACCGCGCGCCTGCCCCGCGCGAAGGGCTGCGCACCCCCTGCGCCCGCCTATTCGGTACACCACCCCTGAACCCAACCGGCCCCGTTCTGTTCAGAACGGCACGGCCATTTGGGATGCCATCCGATGCAGTTCGTCCGCCCCGCCGCCGTTGCCGCGGCACTCCTCCTGCCGCTTCCGGCCTTCGCCCAGCAGCCGCCGGGCGGCCCACCGCCGACGGTGACGACGGAGGTGGTGCGCGACCGCGACGTGACCCCGACGACCGAGTTCATCGGCCGCGTCCAGGCCATCCGCGACTTCGAGGCCCGCGCCCGCGTGGAGGGCTTCATCGAGCGGGTCGCTTTCCAGGAAGGCAGCACCGTCACGGCCGGCACCCTGCTCTATGTCATCGAGCCCGCCCCCTATCAGGCGGCGCTGGACGGCGCCAAGGCCGACCTCGCCAGCGCCCAGGCGCAGGAGCGGGAGACGGAACGCGCCTTCCAGCGCGCGCAGGAGCTTCGCCCGCGCGGCAACATCTCGCAGGCCGAGGTGGACCAGGCGCAGGCCAACCGCGACATGGCCGCGGCGAACGTGCAGCAGGCCGAGGCCAAGCTGCGACAGGCCGAGCTGAACCTGGGCTACACCCGCATCACCTCCCCCATCGACGGGCGCATCGGGGCGACGGCGGTGACGCTGGGCAACCTCGTCAACCCGTCCAGCGGGGTGCTCGCCACGGTGGCGCAGCTCGACCCCATCCGCGTCGTCTTCTCGGTCAGCGACCGCGACTTCCTGAAAACGCAGCGGACGATGCCCGACCGCACCGTGGCGGAGGCGGCGGACGCCTTCGTGCCCACCCTGCGGCTGGCCGACGGGTCGGAATTCGCGGAGAAGGGCAAGATCAGCTTCGTCAGCAACCGCATCGACCCGCAGACCGGCACCATCCCCGTCTACGCCGACTTCCAGAACCCCACCAGCCTGCTGCTGCCCGGCCAGTACGTGACCGTGCTGATCCGCCCGACCCAGGGCGAGCAGCAGCCGGTGGTCCCGGTCGCGGCCATCCAGCAGGACCAGCAGGGCAGCTACGTGATGGTGCTGGACCAGCAGAACCGGGTGCAGCGGCGGCCCATCGAGACCGGCCCCCAGGTCGGGCAGCAGATCGCCGTGCGCCAGGGCCTGACCCAGGGTGAAATCATCGTGGTCGACGGCATCCAGAAGGTCCGGCCCGGCATGACCGTGCATCCCGTCCCGGCCACCCAGACCGCCGAACAGCCGCCGAAGGGCTGAAGAAAGGCTCACGACCATGTTCTCCGGCCTGTTCATCCGCCGCCCGAACCTCGCCATCGTGATGGCGCTGGTGATCACCATCGCGGGCCTGCTGTCGCTGCTGTTCATCCCCGTGGCGCAGTTCCCGCCGATCACCCCGCCGTCGGTGCAGGTGAGCGCCAGCTACCCCGGCGCCAACGCGCAGGTGGTCGCCAACAGCGTCGCCGCCCCGATCGAGGCCCAGGTCAACGGCGTGGAAGGGATGCTCTACATGTCCTCCACCAGCACGGACACGGGCGCCTACACGCTGACCGTCACCTTCGCGCCGGGGACCGACGCGGATCTGGCCCAGATCAACGTGCAGAACCGCCTGTCGCTCGCCACCCCGACCCTGCCGCCGGAGGTGACGCGCCAGGGCGTGACGGTGCGCAAGCAGTCCTCCAACATGCTGATGGGCGTGAACATCTATTCGCCCGGCGGCCAGTACGACCCGATCTTCATCTCCAACTACGCCAGCATCAACCTGCGCGACGCCATCGCGCGGGTGAACGGCGTCGGCGACGCCCAGGTGATGGGCGCCCTGACCTACGCCATGCGCGTGTGGATGGACCCGGCCCGCATGACGGCGCTGGGCATCACCGCCACCGACGTGGTGAACGCCATCGAGAACCAGAACCTCCAGGCTTCGGCCGGACAGATCGGCGCGCCCCCGGTGCCGGAGGGGCAGCAGCAGCAGCTGACCATCCTGGCGCGCGGCCGGCTGGACGACCCGCGCCAGTTCGCCGACATCATCGTCCGCACCAACGAGAACGGCGGGCTGGTGAAGGTCGGCGACATCGCGCGGGTGGAGCTGGGCGCGCAGAGCTACAGCGCCTCCTCCCAGCTCGACGGCAGCCCGTCCGCCATGCTGGTCGTCTACCAGTCGCCGGATGCCAACGCGCTGGACGTGGCGACGGCCGTGCGGGCGGAGCTGGACCGGCTCGGCACCCGCTTCCCGGAGGGGCTGGAATACACGGTGGTCTTCGACACCACCACCTTCGTCAGCGCCACCATCGAAGAGATCGTGCACACACTGCTGATCACCTTCCTGCTGGTGGTGGTGGTCATCTACGTCTTCCTTCAGGACTGGCGGGCGACGCTGATCCCGACGCTGGCGATCCCGGTGTCGATCATCGGCGTCTTCGCGGTCCTGCTGGCGCTGGGCTACAGCGCCAACACCATCACGCTGTTCGCGCTGGTGCTGGCCATCGGCCTGGTGGTGGACGACGCCATCGTGGTGGTGGAGAACGTCCGCCGCGTGATGGAGGAGCATCCCGACCAGCCAGCGCCCAACGCGTCGCGCCTCGCCATGGAGCAGGTGACCGGCGCCATCGTCGCCTCCACCCTGGTGCTGGCCGCCGTCTTCGTGCCGGTCGCCTTCCTGCCCGGCATCACGGGCGAACTGTACCGGCAGTTCGCGGTCACCATCACCGTGTCCTTCCTGATTTCCGGCTTCGTCTCGCTGACCTTGACACCGGCGCTGTGCGGTCTGCTGCTGCGCCCGCCCGGACGGCCCTGGCGGGTGCTGGCCGCCTTCAACCGGGGGCTGGACCGCGTGCGCGACCGCTACGGCGGGCTGGTCGGCTGGCTGTCGCGCCGGCTGGCCATCGGCCTGCTCGCCTTCGCGGCGCTGGCCGTGGCGGCGGTGCTGGTGCTGCGCTCCCTGCCCACCTCCTTCCTGCCGTCCGAGGACCAGGGCTATTTCTTCGTGAACGTGCAGCTGCCCAGCGCGGCGTCCCTGCCCCGCACGCAGGAGGCGATGGACCGCATCACCGGGATGCTGCGCGAGACGCCGGGCGTCGCCCACGTCCTCTCCATCTCCGGCTTCAGCATCCTGAGCGGCGCCGCGTCCAACGTCGGCCTTCAGATCGCCGTCCTGAAGCCGTGGGCGGAGCGGCCGGCCGACCAGACCATCGACGCCATCCTCGGCCGCCTGCGCCCGGAGCTGGCCGCCATCCCGCAGGCCAACGCGACCGCCTTCAACCCGCCCTCCATTCCGGGCCTGGGCAGCACCGGCGGCTTCGACCTGCGCCTCCAGGCGCTGGGCGGGCAAACCCCGCAGGAGCTGGGGCAGGTGCTGCGCGGCCTGCTGGTCGCGGCCAACCAGGACGCGCACCTGTCCGCCGTCTTCAGCACCTACAGCCCCGACGTGCCACACGTGTTCGTCGATCTGGACCGCACCAAGGCGGCGCTGCTCGGCGTGTCGCCCGGCGACGTGTTCACCACCCTGCAGGCGCATCTGGGGTCGCGCTACGTCAACGATTTCAACCTGTACGGCCGGGTCTTCCAGGTGCAGGTGCAGGACGCCGCCCAGTACCGCGATCAGATCCAGGCCATCGACCAGCTCTACGTCCGCGGCTCGGGCGGGGACATGGTGCCGCTGCCCAGCATCGTCAGCGTCCGCACCACGCTCGCCCCGGACAGCGTCCTCCGCTACAACCAGTTCCTCGCCGCGTCGGTGAACGGGCAGGCCGCCCCCGGCAACAGCTCCGGCCAGGCGCTCGCCGCCATGCAGGAGGTGGCGAACCGCACCCTGCCGGCCGGCTACGCCACCGAATGGACCGGCCTGTCCTATCAGGAAAGCCGCGTCGACAACCAGATCCTCATCATCTTCGGTCTGGCCGTGCTGTTCGGCTATCTGTTCCTGGTGGCGCAGTACGAGAACTGGCTGATCCCCATGGCCGTCCTGCTGTCGGTGGCCATCGCCGTGCTGGGCGCCGGCATCGGCCTGTCGCTCGCCCGGATCGCCAACGACGTCTACGCCCAGATCGGCCTCGTCCTGCTGGTCGGGCTGGCCGCCAAGAACGCCATCCTGATCGTGGAGTTCGCGCGGGAGCATCGGGCCGAGGGCAACGGCATCATCGACTCCGCCGTGACGGGCGCCCGCCAGCGCTTCCGCGCCGTGCTGATGACGGCGCTGGCCTTCATCCTGGGCGCGGTGCCGCTGCTGATCGCCACGGGGGCGGGGGCGGCCAGCCGCCGGTCCATCGGCACCACGGTGTTCAGCGGCATGACCGCCGCGACCCTGGTCGGCATCATCTTCGTGCCGGTGCTGTTCGTGGCCTTCCAGCGCCTGACCGAACGGCTGCGCCCGCGCCGCGCGGAGCCGGGCGGAGGACAGACGCAGCCGACGCCGGCGGAGTGAAGCGGTTCACTTCGTTTCCTGGCTGCTCAGGTCCGACGGGTTCTGCGAACGCGTCGGCTCGTTCCCCATGTCGGGCTCGCTGGCCAGCCAGTTCGGGCGCGGCACCGGGTTGCCCTGGAGATCGGGGGGCGCGGCCCGCACGGCGGCCAGCGCCTCCTGCAACTCGGCGCTCTGGGTGTTGCCGGCGGTCGATTCCTTGGGCGAGCGGACGCCCTGCGCGTTGGGGGGCGGCTCCTGGCTCTGCTGCACGGCGGGGTCCTTCGCCAGCGCGTCCTTGGTCGCCTCCTGCGCGACCACGCCGGTGGCAATCAGCAAGAAGGTGGATATCGCGAGAATGACGCGCACGGGTGTTCTCCTTCCTCAGAACAGTAACGCTCTCCCTTTCAACAACACGTCGGCGGACCAAGTTTCCCGCCGGAGCGTTTCATCCATCATGGACACGCCGCATCTGCCACCCCTGTTCCGCTCCGGCCCCCTGGACCGGGACGATCCCTTCGCCGTCGCCACCGCTCGCGCTGACGATGGCGAGGAGGCCGGCACCCTCCTGTGGTCGCGACGGCCCGACCGGCTGGACCTCGCCGTCGTGCTCGGCCCCGACCGCCCGCTGACGGAAACCCGGCTGGTCGTCGCGGTGACCCTGATCGCGCTGGCCGACGCGCTGGAGGCACTGGGTCCGCCCACCCTGGCGGTCAGCTTCGGCTGGCCCGACCGGCTGCTGGTGAACGGCGCGCTGGCCGGCGGCGTGCGCTTCGCGGCGGCTCCCGGCACCCCGGAGGACGAGGTTCCCGCCTGGGCCGTCGTCGGCGCGACCGTGGACGTTCTGGGCGATCCCGACGATCCCGACCCCGGCCGGCACCCCGACCGCACGGCGCTGCGCGAGGAAGGCTTCGGCGACCTGGAGGTCCCGGCCCTGCTGGAAAGCTTCGCCCGGCATTTCCTGTCCTGGACGGACATCTGGGAGGATGCCGGCTTCCAGCCGGCCCAGGTGATCTGGCAACGCCGCCTCGACCGGCCGATCGCGCTGCCGGAGCTGGGCGCCGCCCTGCAAGCCCCGACCTGGACTCTGCCCGAGCGCCCCTTGCCCGAACGGAGGGGACCATGACCCAAGACATGCCCCGAAACACGGCGGACCGCGCCGAACGTGTGACGGTCGGCGTCGTCGTCGAACGCCAGCGCATCGACAACCCCTGGACCGACGCGCGCTGGCGCGTGATCGGCCTGCTGCCGGGCGTTCCCGACCTGCCGCCCTGGAGCGTGCTGGAGCAGGCCGGCGACCGCACCCGCTACTACGCCGGGGCGGGCGAAATCGCGCTGCACCCGACCGAGGCCGAGAACTACAAGGACAACCTCGACAGCCCCCGCCCGTCGGCTTACGTGATCCTGCGCCCCGGCGGCGAGGATCCGGGCCTGCGGCTGTTGGCCGTCACCGTCGATCCCGGCGAGGTCGATGCCCATTCCGACGCGGGCGACGACCGGATCGAGGCGGTTCCCCTGCCGCCCGCCGTGGCGATGTGGGTGCAGGATTTCGTCGCGCGCCACTACGTGCACCGCCCCTTCTACAAGCGCCAGCGCGACCGCGCCGACCCCGAGGCGCTGGCCCGCCGCCGCCCCCACGCCGCTCGCCCGGCAACGCACCCGGAGGACGATCATGGCTGACCGCGAAGAGGGCTTCATTGGCCGCTGGTCCCGCCTGAAGCGCGAAGCCCGCGAGGAGCCCCCGGCGGCGCCGGCCCCCATCGAGAACCCCATCGAGGATCCCGCGCCCGCCGAGGAACCTTTCGACCCCTCCACCCTGCCCCCGCTCGAAAGCCTGACCGCCGACAGCGACTACACCGCCTTTCTCGCCCCCCAGGTGCCGCAGGAGCTGCGCCGGCTCGCCCTGCGCAAGGCCTGGGTCAGCGATCCGAAGATCGCCGATTTCCGGGGCTTCGCCGAATACGACTGGGACTTCAACGCCCCCGGCTACGGCCAGCTTCTCCCGACCGACAACATCCGCGAGATGGTGGAGAACATGTTCCGCGAGGAACCGCCGCCCGCGCCCGAAGAGCCTGTTGCCGTCGCCAGCGCCGAGGCGGAGCAAACGGCAACGGAATCGGAAGAGGTGGTCGAGGACGAAGCGGCTGAAGTCCCCTCTCCCCCCCGGGGAGAGGGTTAGGGTGAGGGGGAAGCGCCGACAAGGCGCTCGCCCCCATCCCGCCCCTCCCCTCGGATGGGAGAGGGAGCAAACACCCATTCCGCATTACCCCTCCCGCCCAGCGCGGACGGAGCCTCGCGACTTTTGCCGTCTGGCACTGTTGTAGCTTGAGGACCGGAGTTTATCCGGCCCCGACCAAGCGATCCGGGGCGCGATCCGGGGCGAGGCGATACGGGGCGAGGCGATACGGGGTGACGGTATGGCGGCTTTGGCCGAACGGGATGTGTTGGACGCCGTGGAGGACGCCGATCTCCTCCGCGCGCAGGCTTATACGCTGCTCGCTCAACTGCTGGCGCGACCACCCTCGCGCGCGCTGCTCGACACCATCGCCGAACTGACCGGCGACGGCACGCCGCTCGGCCAGGCCATCGACCGCCTGGCCGAACGCGCCCGCGCCACCTCCGAACACAAGGCCGAGCGCGAATTCCACGCGCTGTTCATCGGCGTGACGCGCGGCGAGCTGGTTCCCTTCGCCTCCTACTACCGCACCGGCTTCCTGAACGACCGCCCGCTGGCCCGCCTGCGCGAGGACATGCAGGCGCTGGGGATCGAGCGCGCGCCGGATGTCTCCGAACCCGAGGACCACATCGCGGCCATCTGCGAAATCATGGCCGCGCTGATCTCCGGGGACTTGGGGCCGCCGGACCTGCACCGGCAGAAACGCTTCTTCGACCGCCACCTGCTCCCCTGGGCCGGCCGCTTCTTCGCCGACCTGGAGGAGGCGCACGGGGCGGAACTCTACCGGCCGGCCGGAACCATCGGCCGGCTGTTCCTGCACATCGAAAACGACGCCTTCGCAATGCTCGCGCAAGCCGCCGAACAAGACCATCGGGAGGGCACGATCCATGCGCCGTAAGGACGAAAAGACCGGAATCGAACGCCGCGACCTTCTGAAGGGGCTGGGACTGGGCACCGCGGCGGCGGCCGCCGCGGCCCTGACCGCCGGTACGGCCGAGGCGGCGGAGACGCCGCAGGAACAGGTCAAGGCGCGCTACCGCGAAACCGACCACGTCAAGCGCTTCTACGCGCTGAACCGCTTGTGACCGCGAGGGCCGTGCCATGCTCGTGAAGCGTTCGTCCGGAAAGCCCGCCCGTGGCTCCCTCTCCCGCACCCTGACAACTGGAATCGGCGCCCCCGTCGGCCGGCGCGGCTTCCTGAAGACCTCCGGTCTCGCGGCCGGCGGCATGGCGGCGCTGAGCGCCCTGCCCGCCGC
>JAEZID010000386.1 GCA_023416195.1 Pseudomonadota bacterium
CCCGCTCCCCCCCGCCCGGATCAAGGAGGGTCGCGGCGATCTTCGTTCCGCCGAGGTCGATGCCGATGCGCATGGAACGTCCGTGCTGTAGGCCCAAGGGAGGAAGGCGGTGGCAATGGGGTGGCAACCCTATACCGCGGCGAAGGCGCCGGGCCAGCCCCACCGTCGAGTCCGTCCTCCCCATAAGAGGGTTCGGCACCGACCTTTGCACCATCGCGCGACGGCGGCGCGCGACTAGAGTCAAGGATCATGCCCGCCCCCTCAACGGCTCGCGCGATATCTCATGGACCGTTCAGCATCGAAGACTTCCCACGCATCGAAGCGATCCCAGGCTTCCCGCCTGCGCCCGGATCAGGTGGAGGTCTTTGACGGACTTCTCCTGGCGCTTCTGGCGCGCAAGCGGCTGCTGCTTCTGGTGGGAGAGCCCGGCTCCGGCCGGACCGCCGTGTTCCAGCAACTGGTCGAGTATGTCGCCTCCGACGGCGCGCTGGTGCTGCCGGTGGCGGCCAGCCCCGGCGCCCAGGTGGAGGATCTGGTCGGCGCGGCGGGCGACGCCGTGCTGCCGTCCGAAACCGGCGAACGGGATTTCGACACGCTGATCGAAGAGCTGGAGCAGCGCCTCGACCTCGCCGGGGCCGGTTTGCTGGCGGTGGACAACGCCGGTGTGCTGGCCGCGCCGACGCTGGCCGACCTGATCGACCTGTCGCGGTCGGAGACGGCGGACGGGCGCTTCCTGCAAGTCCTGCTCTGCGGCACGCCGGAGATGGAACGCACGCTGGCCCGTCCCGGCCTCGCCGAAGCGGTGCGCGATCTCGGCGTCATCTACCGCATGGCGTCGCGCGGCGGCGCGGGAGCCGTGGCGTCCGTGGTGCCGGTCGCCACCCCGATGGCCGCCCCACTGGCCGCTCCATTGACCGCCCCTCCGCCCGCGCCCGAGCCGAAACCGGCGACCGCCAGCTCCCCGGCCAACGATTGGGACGTGCCGGACGACTGGACCGCGTCCGACGATGCCCAGGTCTCGACGGCCCGCATGCCGCCGCCGCGCCGCCGCCGCGCCGCCTGGGCCGGGGCGGCCGTGACCACCCTGATCCTGCTGGGCGCGGCCGGCGCCGCCGTCACGCTGGCGATGCCGGACGCCACGCCGGAACGCGCGCTGGAGACGGTGAAGCGCGGCTGGACCGACCTGCGCGCCTATGTGGACGAGCATGTCACCAACCCCTTCACCCCCAGCCCGCCGGAACTGAGCCGCGAACCGGACGCCCTGGCGCTCGCCCGCTTGCAGAACCCCTATCTGCGCGTGCCGGTCAGCCCGGCGGAGTCGGCGCAGCCGCCGCTCGTCCGGACCTTCGAGACCGCGCCCGCCAAGCCGGACATCGTGAAGACGGAACCGGCGAAGGCCGAACCTCCTCCTCCGCCGCCGCTGGTGGCGAAGCCCGACATCCCGCCGCCAGCGCCGCCGATCGCGCCGCCCGTGGTGCTGGCGGCACCGCCCGCGACCGAAGCGCCGCCACCGGCCGAGTCGGGCAGCAACAGCGCGGTCGGGTCCGGCACGGCGACGCTGCCGCCGCTGGTCGAAGAAGCCCCGTCCACCCAGGTCGCTTCCCTGCCATCTCCCTCCGCGCCGCTGCCGGACATGGACAGCGGGTTGACCCTGCGCGTGCGGGCCCTGGTCGATCAGGCGCGCCGGCAGATGTCGGCCAAGCGCCTGACCACCCCGCCCGGCGACAACGCCTACGAGACGGTGTCGCGCCTGCGTGAGATCGCGCCCACCACGCCGGAGATCCCGGAACTGCTGGCGGCGATGGAGGACACCTACCGCCGCTGGGCCGCCATGGCCGAACGCGACGGCGACTTCAACGAGGCGCGGCGCTTCTACGAACGCGCGCTGATCGTCGCGCCCGACAACGGCGATCTGCGCGACCGCATCAAGGCGACCGGCGAACGCCGCCTGCACGCCGACCTGCCGCAGCCGATGCCCGAGGCCGAACCCGGCCTGGGCAGCCGCGAGGCGATCATCGCCCTGCTCCGCCGCCCGGCTGAGTTGAAGCGCGTTCTGGACGGCGGCGCCGACCCGAACAAGCGCGTGGACAACGGCAAGACGCTGCTGATGCTGGCTGCCGAACAAGGGCTGGCCGACGCGGTGCGCGTGCTGCTCGACCGCCAGGCCCGGACGGAGCTGAAGACCTCGGACGGCGCCACCGCCGTGATGTACGCGGCCTGGGGCGGGCATGAGGGGGTGATCCAGGCCCTCGCCTCGGCCGGGGCGGAGCTGGACGCCACCAACGACGACGGCAAGACCGCGCTGATGGCGGCTTCCGCGCGCGGCCATGTGAACGCGGTGCGCGCCCTGATCGACCATGGCGTGGCGGTGGATCGAGTGGCGGGGCACGGCTGGTCGGCGCTGATGTACGCCGCCAACAACGGCCATGACCGTGTGGCCCGGCTGCTGGTCGAACGCGGCGCCAACCCCTTCCGCATGGACACCGCCGGCAACTCCGCCCTGACGCTGGGCGCCTTGCAGGGGCATGTGCAGGTGGTGGAGGCGCTGAAGCCGCGGTGAGGTGTTTGGATACTCGGCGGGCAACAGGATCTACACGGATTTCACGGATTTGAGCACGGATTACACGGATTTTTCTTGATCCTGGCTGAGCAACGACCTTTCCGGAAGGCCGTCACCCGGCAAGAGCATCAATAAAAAATCCGCGTAATCCGTGTCCCAATCCGTGCAATCCGTGAAGAATCTTGTACCCCGCCGCGCGGCCTTATCTTACGACGACAGCGCCGCGAACCGCGCCAGCATCGCCGCGTGCGAGCGGATGCCGTTGTGCAGGCACTTCAGCTCGAACTTCTCATTGGGCGAATGGATGCGGTCATCCTCCAGCCCGAAGCCCACGAAGATCGAATCGAAGCCCAGCGCCTCGCGGATGTAGCCGCCGACCGGGATCGACCCGCCGCTGCCGATCAGCGCCGGCTTGTTGGTGTAGACGTCGCCCAGCCCGGCCATGGCGGCGCGCAGATACGGGCTGTCGGTCGGCACCTGGACACCCGGCGACATGCCGAAGGTCTGGATTTCCCAGCGCCCGTCCTTGGGCGTCCGCGCCTCCAGAAAGGCCTTCACCCCGGCCAGGATCTTCTGCGGGTCCTGCCCCGGCACCAGACGGCAGGACAGCTTGGCCGAGGCCTTCGCCGCGATCACCGTCTTGGCCCCGGCGCCCGTGTAGCCGCCCCAAATGCCGTTGATGTCGCAGGTCGGGCGCGACCACAGCCGCTCCAGCGCCGTGCGCCCGGCCTCGCCCACCGGGGTCTTCAGCCCGACGCCGGCCAGGAAGGCGCTCTCGTCGAAGCCGAGGCCGCGCCACATCGCCTTTTCCTCCTCCGACGCCTCGGCCACGTCGTCGTAGAAGCCGGGGAACTGGACGCGCCCTTCGTCGTCGTGAATCTGGCCCAGGATGCGGGTCAGGGCGTTGATCGGGTTCAGCACCGCTCCGCCGAACATGCCGGAATGCAGGTCGTGGCTCGGCCCGAACAGCGTCGCCTCGATGTACATCAGGCCGCGCAGGCGCGTGGTGATGGCCGGCGTCTCGATGTTCCAGCTGTTGGTGTCGGTGATGACGCAGACGTCGGCCTTCAGCTCCTCCGCGTTGGCCTTCAGGAAGGGCAGCAGGTTGGGGCTGCCGGTCTCCTCCTCGCCCTCCAGCAGGACGGTCACGCGGATCGGCAGCGTGCCATGCACGGCCTGCCAGGCGCGGAACGCCTCGATGAAGGTCATCACCTGGCCCTTGTCGTCCACCGCACCGCGCGCCACGAGGCGGCGGCCATGCTCGGCCTCGACGATGACCGGCTCGAAGGGCGGGCTGTTCCACAGCTCCAGCGGTTCGGCCGGCTGCACGTCGTAGTGGCCGTAATAGAGGATGTGCGGGACGTTCTCACCGCCCGGACCGGGGTGGTGCGCGACGACCGCCGGGTGGCCGCCGGTCTCGCGGACCGAGGCGTCGAAGCCGAGATCCGTCAAATCCCGCACCAGCCAGTCCGCCGCACGGCGCACATCGCCCGCGCAGGCGGGATCGGTGCTGATGCTGGGGATGCGCAGCAGGTCGCAGAGGCGGCCGACCGACTCCTCGAAATTCTGATCGACGCGGCTCAGGACGGAATCAACGGGCAGGGCGCTGGACATGAAGACAAGCCTTCGGTTGCGACGAAACGAACCGATGGTAGCGCATCGCCGCCCGCCGCCAAGGCCGACATTCCGCAGAGGAGCCATCCCCGCGAAGGCGGAGCCCAGGCTTCGCGTGGGAAGCACGGGGTGCGGAGCCTGACCTCCGCCTTCGCGAGAATCCCTTGGAAAGCAAAGCCTCAGACGGTCAGGTACCGCCGCACTTCGCTCTCCACCAGACCGTCGCGGCTGCCGGCCAGCATGACCTCGCCGCGCTCCATCACCGCCCAGTCGTCGGCGAGGTCGCGGGCGAACTCGAAATACTGCTCGACCAGCAGGATCGCCATCTCGCCCTTGTCGCGCAGGTAGGAAATGGCCCGCCCGATGTCCTTGATGATGGAAGGCTGGATGCCCTCCGTCGGCTCGTCCAGCACCAGCAACCGGGGGCGCGTCACCAGCGCCCGCCCGATGGCCAGCTGCTGCTGCTGCCCGCCCGACAGGTCGCCGCCGCGCCGGTCCAGCATGGACTTCAGCACCGGGAACAGCTCGAACACCTCGTCGGGGATGGAGCGCTGGGCGCGCGGCAGCGGCGCGTAGCCGGTCAGCAGGTTCTCCCGCACGGTCAGCAGCGGGAAGATCTCGCGCCCCTGCGGGACATAGGCGATGCCGCGCCGCGCCCGCTCGTAGGGGGCGAGCTTGGTGATGTCGGCGCCGTCCCAATTGATGGCGCCGCCGGACACCGGCTTCAGGCCCACGATGGCGCGCAGCAGGCTGGACTTGCCCACGCCGTTGCGCCCCAGCAGGCAGGTGACCTTCCCCACCTCCGCCGACAGGGACACCCCGCGCAACGCCTGTGCCGCGCCGTAATGCAGATCGACCGAACGTACGTCGAGCATGTGCCCATATCCCTTCCGTAAAGCCCTTCTCCCCTCTGGGGAGAAGGGTTGGGATGAGGGGGCGGCCGTCAGGCCGATCATCGGTTGCGGTGCCGACGTTTCCCCCTCACCCTAACCCTCTCCCCAGGCGGGAGAGGGAAGGTTTCCCTACCGCCCCAGATACACGTCCACGACCTGCTGGTTGGCGCTCACCGCGTCCAGCGAGCCTTCGGCCAGGACCGAGCCCTCGTGCAGCACCGTCACCTTCACTCCCAGTTCGCGGACGAAGGCCATGTCGTGCTCCACCACGATCACTGAATGCTTGCCGGCGATGTCCTTCAGCAGGCGGGCGGTCTGCTCCGTCTCCGCGTCGGTCATGCCGGCCACCGGCTCGTCCACCAGCAGGAGTTTGGGGTCCTGTGCCAGCAGCATGCCGATCTCCAGCCACTGCTTCTCGCCATGCGACAGGCTGCCGGCCTGCCGGTCGCGCTTGGCCGACAGGCGGGTGATGTCCAGGATCTCCTCGATCCGCGCGCGGTCGTCGCGGGTCGCCGAATAGGTCAGCGTCTTCAACGGCCGGCGCGGCGCCTTCAGCGCCAGTTCCAGATTGTCCCAGACCGTGTGCATCTCGAACACGGTCGGGCGCTGGAACTTGCGGCCGATGCCCAGATTGGCGATGGCCGCCTCGCGCAACGCCGTCAGGTTGGTGCCGCCCTCGAACAGGATGGTGCCGGTGTCGGGCCGGGTCTTGCCGGTGATGACGTCCATCATGGTCGTCTTGCCGGCGCCGTTCGGGCCGATGATGGCGCGCATCTCGCCGGGCTCGATGATCAGCGACAGGCTGTTCAGCGCCCGGAAGCCGTCGAAGCTGACCGAGACGCCGTCGAGATAGAGAAGGGTGTCCTCGGCGCTCATGTCTCAGATCCCCTTCTGACCGGCGGGCTTCGCCGAAACGGCACGAGTTGCCGGGAAACGCCCCTTCACCTGCGCCGCCAGCCCGAGAATGCCCTTGGGCAGGAACAGCGTGACCAGCACGAACAGGCCGCCCAGCGCGAACAGCCACAGCTCCGGCAGGGCCGCCGTGAAGTAGCTCTTGCCGAAGTTCACGAGCACCGCGCCCAGCACCGCACCGGCCAGCGTGCCGCGCCCACCGACCGCGACCCAGATCACCGCCTCGATGGAGCTGGCCGCCGAGAATTCGGACGGGTTGATGATGCCCACCTGCGGCACGTACAGCGCCCCCGCCACGCCGGCCATGCAGGCCGACAGCGTCCAGGCGAACAGCTTGTACCGCTCCGTCTCGTAGCCGAGGAAGCGCACCCGGCTCTCCGCGTCGCGCACCGCCACCAGCACCTTGCCGAGCTTGGAGGCCACGACGCAGGAGGCCAGCGTGTAGCCCGCCGCCAGCGCGACGACCGTCGCCACGAACAGCCCGACGCGGGTCTCCGGCGCCTGGATGTCGAAGCCCAGGATGGTCTTGAAGTCGGTCAGGCCGTTGTTGCCGCCGAAGCCCATGTCGTTGCGGAAGAAGGCCAGCATCAGCGCGAAGGTCAGCGCCTGCGTTATGATCGACAGATAGACGCCGGTGACGCGGGAGCGGAAGGCGAACCAGCCGAAGGCGAAGGCCAGGGCGCCCGGCACCACGACAACCATCAGCGCCGCGAACCAGAACTGGTCGAAGCCGTGCCAGTACCAGGGCAGTTCCTGCCAGTTCAGGAACACCATGAAGTCCGGCAGCACCGGATGGCCGTAGACGCCGCGCGGCCCGATCTGGCGCATCAGGTACATGCCCATGGCGTAGCCGCCCAGCGCGAAGAACGCCGCGTGCCCAAGCGACAGGATGCCGACGTAGCCCCACACCAGATCCAGCGCCACCGCCAGCAGCGCGAAGCACAGATACTTGCCCAGCAGGGCCACCGTGTGGGTGGACAGGTGCCAGGGGGAGCCCGGCGGCACCGCCAGCGCCATCACCGGAACCGCCACCGCCAGCACGGCCAGGACCGCCAGCAGCACGCCGGCCTTCTTGTCCAGGCCCATCAGAAGAAATCGGGTCAGCATCGGATCAGGCCTCCACCGCCCGGCCCTTCAGCGCGAACAGGCCGCGCGGACGCCTCTGGATGAACAGGATGATGAAGATCAGCACCAGGATCTTGCCCAGCACCGCGCCCGC
>JAEZID010000399.1 GCA_023416195.1 Pseudomonadota bacterium
CGGCCGTCCGGGGAAGCGGCTTGCACAAAGCCGCCGGTACGGGCCATTCCAGGTACGGGGCGAGCGTGTCAAACACTGATTAAGAGAACCTTACCTCTTTCGATAGCGCCCGAGTGGTTCCCTTGCCCCGATGCGCGCCGGTCGCGATGTCACATGCTGATCGCCGGAAGGCCCGATCGCTGGAAAGGAGGCAGCATGACCGACGAGGAACTGGCGCAATCGGTGCGCGCGGCCGTGGAGAGGCTGAACGAGGCGCTGGCCACGGCCGCCCGCCACAGCGTGGCCGTGACCCTGCGGACGACCGCCCACCAGACCGCCAGCGGGGCGGAGCAGGTCGTCGTCGAGGCGCGGATCTTCAAACAGTTGTGACGCCGGTCACCATTCGATGCTGAAGACCAGCGTCTCCGGCCCGGTCGGGGTCGCGGTCAGGCGGAAGCCGTCATCCTCGGCGAAGCGGCCGGTCACATAGGCGTGGATGGTGCGCGGGGACAGGTCGGCGACGTCCGCCGTCCCGTCCAGCGCCGCCGCCGCTTCCGGCTTCAGCGCGCCGGGGCGCCCGACGGCGGTGACGGTGATGCGGCCGGCCTCCTCCGCGCCCTCCCCCGCCACGGTGACGGTGCCTCCGTGGGTCAGCGCCTCTTCGGCCAGGACGATGGTGTTCAGCAGCACCTTCGGCGCGCCGCGCTTGAAGGCCAGCATGTCGTTGGGCACGCCCGCCGGCCAATCGAGTTTGGTCCGCCCGCCCTCCAGCCAACCCTGCGCCGCGCTCCGGGTGTCGCCGAAGCCCTTCTGCTCCCGCCCGGCGAGGCCGTAGGCGACGCGGAAGACGCGCAGCCGCTTGTCCGCCTGGCCCGAGGAATGATCGATCAGCTTGACCGCCTCGCCCAGGAAGCCGCCGGCCGGCTCGTCCTCCATCTCCTCGATCAGCTCAAGCCCGTTGCGGATCGCCCCCACGGGGCTGACGAGGTCGTGGCAGACGCGGGAGGCGAGAAGCTCAAGCACGCGGATGTCGAGGGGCACGGGGGCGTCTCCGGACGTTGGTAACCGAAAGAAAGGGACCTTTCACCGGGAACTTCCGCGATGCGGCCCACATTCTGTAGCATCGTCGTTTCTAACACAGCTTCACGGCAATGGGTGCGGCATGGACGATTCTCTGGTTCCCGGCGCGTGGGTGCGCCATCCCGCCCAGCCCGATTGGGGGCTGGGGCAGGTGCAGTCGGCCATCGGCGACCGCGTCACGGTGAATTTCGAGCATGCGGGCAAGGTCCTCATCAACGCGGCGGTGGTGTCCCTGACCGTCACCGACCCGGACGAGGCCTTCGGAAAGGCTCCGCGATGAAGGCCGGAGCGCTGGCGGCGATGCTGGTACTGCTGTCCGCCGCGCCGGCCCTGAGCGGGGAGCCCCTGAGCGGGGAGCCCGACCCGGAGCACGGCAAGACCCTGTTCCGCGCCTGCGCCTTTTGCCACACGCTGACGCCGGACGGCGGTAACCGGGCGGGGCCGACCCTGTGGAACCTGTTCGGCCGGACCGCCGGAACGGTGGACGGCTACCGCTACTCCCCCGCGCTGAAGGACAGCGGCATCGTGTGGAACGAGGACACGGTGGCCCGCCTGTTCGAGGTCGGCCCCGATTCCATGACCCCCGGCAGCAAGATGCCGTTGCAGACCATCCCGAGCGCCGAGGACCGCGCCGATCTCGTCGCCTATCTGAAGGCGGCGACCGCGCCGTAAGCCCAGCACCCTCAATCTGTAGGGTTGAAGCGCGACGGGCGCCCGCTTATCGTCGGCGGAGGATTGTCAAGAAGGCTCGTTTACCCATGAAGGCCATGCTGTTCGGCTTCGCCGCCGCCGCCCTGATCGCGTTCGGTGCCGCTGTGGCGCTCAACTCCGTGGACCACAGCTCGGCCAGCCGCTACTCCAGCCAGTCGGTCCGCCTCTGATCCGATAGGCCGCTGGCGGGCATGGATGCCCGCCAGCGGCCTGCCCCGTGGCCGTCACGCCGGACGGGATGCCCGGATGCGCGCCATCAGGTCGGCCGTTTTCATCGCCTCGATCAGGCTGGAGGCGCCGGCCTTGCCCGTGCCGGCGATGTCCAGCGCCGTTCCGTGGTCGGGCGAGGTGCGGACGAAGGGCAAGCCCAGCGTGATGTTGACCCCGGTGTCGAAGTCGATGGTCTTCAGCGGGATCAGCGCCTGATCGTGGTACATGCACAGCGCCGCGTCGAAGGTGCCGCGCGCCGCCGCGTGGAACAGCGTGTCGGACGGGCGCGGGCCGGCGGCATCGATGCCCTCCGCCCGCAGGGCGGCGACGGCGGGGGCGATGATGTCGATCTCCTCGCGGCCCATGGTGCCGTCCTCGCCCGCGTGCGGGTTCAGCGCCGCCACGGCCAGACGCGGCTTTTCGATGCCGAAGTCGCGCGCCAGCCCCGCCGCCGTCACCCGGCCGGCGTGGACGATGGCCTCCGTCGTCAACTGGTTCACCGCGTCGCGCAGGGAAACGTGGATGGTCACCGGCACCACGCGCAGGTCGCGGGCGGCCAGCATCATCACCGGCTCGGAGGTCAGGCCGGCGAGATGCGCCAGATATTCGGTGTGGCCGGGGTGGCGGAAGCCGGCGGCGTAGAGCGCCGACTTCTGGATCGGATTGGTGACCACGGCGGCGGCCTGCCCGTCGCAGACCAGATCGACGGCCCGGTCGATGCTGGCGATCACCGCCGCCCCGTTGGCCGGATCCGGCCGGCCGGGCACGACTGGAGCGGCCAGGGCCAGCGGCAGAACCGGGAGGGCGTCGTCGAAGACGCCGACCGCCTCCCCCGCCGAGCCGACCGCCCGGACCGGCACCGACAGGCCAATTCGGGAGGCCAGGGCGCGCAGGCGGTCCGGATCGTCCAGAAGAACGAAGGGCGGCACGCCGTCGCCCCGGCGCGCCGCCCCAACTCTCGCCATCCAGGCCTTTAGGGCGATCTCCCCGCCGATCCCGGCCGGCTCGCCCATGGTGACGGCAAGCGGCAGCCGGTCCTGCGGGGCGGCGGTCATCAGACGCGATACTCCACGAAGGCCGTCCGGCGCAGGTCGCGCAGGTAGCGGCGGGACAGCAGGTCGGCGCGCTCGTTGATCAGGTCGCGCTCGATCTCCTCGCGCGGCGGCATCTTGATGTCCTTCGGATCGACCGGCGGCGGCGGAGGCGGCGGGGCCGGCGCCGCGACCTGCTGCGGCTCCGGCTCGGGCGGCGGCGCGATCATCGGCATGTCGCGCTTGCAGACGATCAGGATGACGGCGCCGCCCTGGCTCATC
>JAEZID010000552.1 GCA_023416195.1 Pseudomonadota bacterium
AAGGCAGCGTGACGGCCGACCGGGTCATCCTGGCGACCAACGCCTACACCGACGACCTGTGGCCGGGGCTGCGCCGGTCCATCGTGCCGGTCCTGAACTTCCAGATGACGACCAAGCCGCTGCCGCCCGAACTGCGGGCCTCCATCCTGCCCGCCGACATGGCGTGCAGCGACACCCAGGGCGACCTGCATTTCTTCCGCTGGACCGCCGATAACCGGCTGGTCTCGGGCTGCACGCTGATCTCCCTCCAGGACGCCGACCGCCGTGCGCAAGAGCGCGTGCGCGACCGCATCGCACGCGTCTTCCCGCAGGCCGGCCGTCCCGCCATCGAGCGGAGCTGGACCGGTTACCTCGCCATGACCGCCGACTTCCGCCCGCACTTCCACGAACTGGCTCCGGGCGTGGTGGCGGCGGTCGGCTACAACGGCCGGGGCATGGCGCTGGGTGCTGCGGTGGGCCGGGAACTGGCGAAATTCGGCGCCGGCACCGATCCGAAGGATTTGCCGCTGCCCTTCACGCCCCTGCGCACCCTGCCCCTGCACGCGCTGGTGACGCGCTTCGCCCCCGCCTATATGGCCCACCTGCGCCGCCTCGACGCCACGGGCTAAAGCCCTTCTCCCCCCTGGGGAGAAGGGTTGGGATGAGGGGGCGGCCGCAGGCCGGAAACGCGTGGCGTTTGTCGGCGTCTCCCTCACCCAACCCTCTCCCCAGGGGGGAGAGGAGCTATCTGTCGCCTTGCCCGCCATTCCTGGCGGATGAGGTACGCGGCTCCGCCCGCGACCATCACGGCAAGCCCGTACCAGGTGATCGCGTAGACCAGATGGTTGTTGGGAAACGCGATCACGGTCAGGCCGCCGACCGGAAACTCCGGCCCACCGGATGCGGCATCCGCGTCGATGAAGTACGGCGCCACCTCCTCCAGCCCCCGCGCCGCCGCGATGGCCGCCACGTCGCGCGAGAACCAGCGGTCGGCGGCCGGGTCGTTGGCGCGCAGCATGGCCCCGCCCGGCTCGCTGATCCGCAGCAGCCCCGTCACCGTCGCAGAGCCTTCGACCTGCCCGTCCGTCCGCGTGGCCGGATCGCGCCGGTCGGGCGGGATGAAGCCGCGATTGACCAGCACCACCGTCCCGTCGTCCCGGCGCAACGGAGTCAGCACCCAGGAACCGGGGCCGAGCACCGTCGAGGCGGCCACCAGCGTCTCACGGTCGTTCAGGAAGGTGCCGGTGACGCTCACGCGCCGGTATTCGTGCTCCGCCGCCGTGATCGCCGGCCATTCCGCCCGCCCCGGCGCCGGGACCGGCGGCGCGTGGACGCGCGTCTCAACCCGCTCGATGAGGGCGAGCTTCCAGGCCCGCCGCTCCACCTGCCATGTGCCGAGCGCGACCAGAACCGCGAAGAGCACAGTCGCGGCGATCCCGAACCCAACCAGCCAGCCGGGCGAACGTGACCCGAGCGAACCCTGCGAGTCCGCCCCGGTCACGGCAGGTTGCGCATGTGCTCCGGCGACATCGGCATCATGTTGGTGTCGAGATGATGCATCACCCACAGCGACCCGCTCAGCGTGATGACGACGATGACGATGGTGAACATCAGCGCCAGGAACGTCCAACCGCTCTCCGACCGAGTGTTCATGTGCAGGAAGTAGACCATGTGCACGACGATCTGCACGGCAGCGAACAGCAGGATCACCACCGCCGCGACCGTCGGGCTGCGGAACACGTCCCCCATCACGATCCAGAAGGGTATCGCGGTCAGCACCACCGACAGGGCGAAGCCGATCAGGTAGTCCTTGAAGGACCCGTGATGCGCGCTGGCCCCGTCATGCCCACCATCATGCCCAACATCATATCCGTGGGAGCGCGCGGCGACGCGGTCGGGCTCGTGTTCGGCGTGAACGCTCATCCCCTCAGGACTCCTATCAGATAGACGAAGCTGAAGACGCCGATCCAGATCACGTCCAGGAAGTGCCAGAACATGCCCAGGCACATCAGCCGCCGGTGGTTTTCCGGGATGAAGCCGTGCAGCGGCAGCTGGAACATCAGCGTCACCAGCCAGATGATGCCGAACGTGACGTGCAGCCCGTGCGTGCCCACCAGCGTGAAGAAGGCGGACAGGAAGCCGCTGCGCTGCGGCCCGGCGCCCTCCGCGATCAGATGATGGAACTCGTACAGCTCGATCCCCAGGAAGCCGAGGCCGAACAGGCCGGTGACGCCCAGCCAGAACAGCGTCAGCCCCATGCGCCGCTTCTCCACCTCCAGCATCGCCAGACCGTAGGTGATGGACGAGAACAGCAGCAGCGACGTGTTCAGCGCGATCAGCGGAAGGTCGAACAGATCCGCCGGGGACGGCCCGGCGGCGTAACGGGCGCCGAGCACGCCGAAGGTCGCGAACAGCACCGCGAAGATCAGCGCGTCGCTCATCAGGTAGATCCAGAAGCCCAGAAGGGTGCTGCTCTCCGCGTGGGCGGCCTCCTCCACGTCGTAGAAGACGGGGGCTTCCGCTTCGGTGGCGGCGGCGTCGTGGCGCGCCGTGTCCAGATGCATCGTCATGATCGTTCGCCTACTCCGCGGCGGCGCGCGCGCGCCCGTCTTCGAAGCTCATGACCTCCTCGGCCGGGATGTAGTAGTCCCGCCGGTAATTGAAGGTGTGCGCGATGGCGGCCGCGATCAGAGCGACGAAGGAGACGATGGCGAGCCACCAGATGTACCAGATGAGCGCGAAGGCCAGCACGGTGCTGATGGCCGACAGCACGAACCCGGCGGCGGTGTTCTTCGGCATGTGGATGGGCCGGTAGCCGCCCTGCGGGCGGACGTGGCCGCGCCGCTTCATGTCCCACCAGGCGTCCTGCTCGTGGACGATGGGGATGAAGGCGAAGTTGTAGGGCGGCGGCGGGGAGGAGGTGGACCATTCCAGCGTCCGCCCGTTCCATGGATCGCCCGTCAGGTCGCGCAACTGTTCACGCCGCATGAAACTCACCGCAAGCTGGACGATGAAGGACCCGATCCCCAGCGCGATCAGCATGGCGCCGAAGGTCGAGGCGAAGTACCAGGGCTGAAGCGCGTAGTCCTCGAAATGGTTCAGCCGCCGCGTCACTCCCATCAGGCCCAGCACATATTGCGGCATGAAGGCGAAGTAGAAGCCGACCAGCCAGAACCAGAAGCTCATCTTCCCCCAGAACGGATCCAGCCGGTAGCCGGTCACCTTCGGGAACCAGTAGTACAGCCCCGCCAGCAGGCCGAACACCACGCCGCCGATGATCACGTTGTGGAAGTGCGCGATCAGGAACACGCTGTTGTGCAGCACGAAATCGGCCGGCGGGACCGCCAGCAGCACGCCGGTCATGCCGCCGATCACGAAGGTCACCATGAAGCCGACGGTCCACAGCATCGGCAGCTCGAACCGGATGCGGCCCCGGTACATGGTGAACAGCCAGTTGAAGATCTTGGCGCCCGTCGGGATCGAGATGATCATCGTCGTGATGCCGAAGAAGGCGTTCACGCTGGCCCCCGCCCCCATCGTGAAGAAGTGGTGCAGCCAGACCAGATAGGACAGGATCGTGATGACCACCGTGGCGTAGACCATCGACGCGTAGCCGAACAGCCGCTTGCCGCAGTAGGTCGAGACGATCTCCGAAAAGATGCCGAAGCAGGGCAGGATCAGGATGTACACCTCCGGGTGTCCCCAGATCCAGATCAGGTTGACGAACATCATCGGGTTGCCGCCGAGGTCGTTCGTGAAGAAATGCGTCCCCACGTAACGGTCGAGCGACAGCAGCGCCAGGGTGGCGGTCAGCACCGGGAAGGCGGCGACGATCAGCACGTTGGTGCACAGCGTCGTCCAGGTGAAGATGGGCATCTTCATCATCGTCATGCCCGGCGCCCGCATCTTCACGATGGTGGCGATCAGATTTATGCCGGACAGAGTCGTCCCGACGCCCGCGACCTGTAGCCCCCATATGTAGTAGTCGACCCCGACGCCGGGGCTGAAGTCCGCCCCCGACAGCGGCGGGTAGGCCAGCCAGCCGGTGCGCGCGAACTCGCCCACGAACAGCGACACCATGGTCAGGAAGGCGCCGCCGGCCGTCATCCAGAAGCTGAAGTTGTTCAGGAAGGGAAAGGCGACGTCGCGGGCGCCGATCTGCAACGGCATGACGTAGTTCATCACCGCGGTGACCATCGGCATCGCGAAGAAGAAGATCATGATCACGCCGTGGGCGGTGAAGACCTGATCGAAATGGTGCGGCGGCAGATAGCCCTCGTTCGGGCCGAAGGCGATGGCCTTCTGCGTCAGCATCATGATCGCGTCGGCGAAGCCCCGAAGCAGCATGACGATGGCGAGGATCCCGTACATGACGCCGATCCGCTTGTGATCGACGCTGGTGATCCATTCGCGCCACAGATAGCCCCAGGCCCGGTAATAGGTCACCACCCCGACCAGCGCGAGGCCGCCCAGCACGACGACGGCGAAGGTCGCGATCAGAATGGGTTCATGAAGAGGAATTGACGCCCAGGTCAGCCGCCCGAAGAGAAAGGTCTGGAGATCGATGTCTGAAAACATGGGATCGCCCCGCTCCGACTATCGCGGCTGGCCGCTGTCGGTCCTGTTGTTATCGGTCCTGTTGTTATCGGTGTCGTTGCTGTTGGTCCTGTTGTTGAGCTGCGGCGGCGCCACGGTGTCCGGCGCGCCGGGCATGGCGTGGCCGTGGGGCATGTCCGGGTTGGTCGTCGGCTGGTTCACGGCGGGCGATCCGGGCCGGGACCTCATGCCCTCGGGCTGGACGTCGCCGCGCGGCGGGCGCCCCGATGCCGGGTTGGTCGCGGCCGACGCCTCGTGGCCGCTCTCCAGCAGGCGGTTGTCGTAGCGCAGGCGCTCCCGGTTCTCATGGCTGTCCCGGCCGGCGCCGCCCGTGGAATCGATGTGGTGCATCTCGGCCATGCACATCTTTCCGGGGACCGCGCACATGTTCAGGATGGCGGTGTAGAGCCCGTCCTCCACGCGGGAGAAATACTGGACCGGCGCGTCCTCCGACGGCTGCTCCAGCTTCAGGTAGGCGGGCCGGTCGAGCGCCGATCCCTCCCGCTTCACCGTCTCCACCCACTGGTCGAAGCCCTGTTGGGTCATGCCGTGGAAGTTGAAGTTCATGCGCGAGAAGCCGGACCCGCTGTAGTTCGCCGAAAAGCCGTTGTAGGTCCCTTCGTCGTTGATGACCGCGTGCAGCTTCGTCTCCATCCCGGCCATGGCGTAGATCTGCCCCGCCAGCGCCGGAATGAAGAAGGAGTTCATCACCGTGGCGGAGGTGATGTTGAAGGTGATCGGCACGTCGACCGGCGCCGCCAACTCGTTGACCGTCGCGATGCCGTGATCCGGGTAGAAGAACAGCCATTTCCAGTCGAGCGCGACGACCTGGACGTTCAGCGGCTTCACGTCCGCCGGCAGAGGCTCCGAGGGATCGAGGCGGGTCAGCGGACGGTAGGGGTCGAGCGTGTGGGTGCTGAGCCAGGTGATCGCCCCCAGCGCGATGATGATCAGCAGCGGCGCGGTCCAGATCACCACCTCCAGCCGGGTGGAATGGTCCCATTCCGGGTCGTAGGTGGCCTTCTTGTTCTCCGCGCGGTAGTGCCACGCGAACAGCAGCGTCAGCGCGATCACCGGAACGATGATCAGCAGCATCAGCACCGTCGAGGTGACGATGAGGTTGCGTTGCTGCTCCGCGATGTAGCCGGACGGATCCAGGACGACGGCGTTGCATCCGGCCAGGAGCACCGGAAGGAGCATCGCCCCCGACGCGCGGAGCCAGGAGCGGGCGCGCGGGGCATGAATTCGCCTGAGTTGGGGCACCGGAGCGCTCCCCATGCGTTACGTTCGTTGGTCCCGGCCGACGGAGCGCCGGACGGGCACGGTTGGGGCTTGGCTGGCCGGCGGCGGTCAGCACCCGCTGGATTAACCGTGGAGAACGATTTTTGTGCCCTTGCCCGAATTTCATGCCCCATCCGACGGGGGTGGCCGGAATGAGTGGGCACCAGGAGGGGTTTCGGCCTGTTGGGGTCCTGAACCTCCATGCCGTCAACCCGCCACAAAGGCCGCCGCAAAGGATGGGGAGCGAAGAACCTCGATGAGCGCACATCACGGCACCCCGACCTCGACACCGCTGGAGCGCGACGCGCGGCTCGTGTCGACCGACCACAAAGTCGCGCCGGGCGAAATCGCGCTGGGCGTCGTCATCGGGCGGACGGCGGAATTCTTCGACTTCTTCGTCTACGGGATCGGCTCGGTCCTCGTCTTCCCGTACGTGTTCTTCCCGTTCGTCGA
Source organism: Pseudomonadota bacterium (assembly GCA_023416195.1). Taxonomy (GTDB): domain Bacteria; phylum Pseudomonadota; class Alphaproteobacteria; order Azospirillales; family Azospirillaceae; genus Azospirillum. Next base: position 6,310 of record JAEZID010000552.1, read on the forward strand.
TCCGTTGACGGCGACGCTCTATTCCTTCGTGGTGTTCTCGCTGGCCTTCATCGCGCGGCCGGTCGGCTCCATCGTGTTCATGGCCGTCGATCGGATCTACGGGCGCGGCGTCAAGCTGACGGTGGCGATGCTGCTGCTCGGCTTCTCCACGGCGGCGATCAGCTTCCTGCCCGGCTACCAGAGCATCGGCGTCGTCGCCATCGTCCTTCTCGGCGTCTTCCGCGTCGGGCAGGGGCTGGCGCTGGGCGGCGCGTGGGACGGGCTGGCGTCGCTGCTGGCGCTGAACGCGCCGCGCCAGCGCCGGGGCTGGTACGCGATGATGCCGCAGCTCGGCGCGCCGCTCGGCTTCCTGTTGGCGAGCGGGCTGTTCGCCTATTTCCTCCTCAACCTCTCGTCGGAGGATTTCCTCAGCTGGGGCTGGCGCTTCCCCTTCTACGTCGCCTTCACCATCAACGTGGTGGCGCTGTTCGCCCGCCTGCGCCTCGTCGTCACGGACGAGTTCTCGCGCCTGCTGGAAAACCGGGAGCTTGAGCCGACCAGCGTCGCCGACATGTTCACGGCGCAGGGGCGCTTCGTGCTGATCGGCACCTTCGTGCCGCTGGCCAGCTTCGCCCTGTTCCATCTGGTGACCATCTTCCCGCTCAGCTGGGTCACCCTGTTCGACCAGCGTTCGGGCGGCGAATTCCTGCTGGTGCAGTGCGTCGGGGCCGTGGTGGGCGTGCTGGCCACCGTCCTGTCCGGCCTGATCGCCGACCGCATCGGCCGCCGCCCCCTGCTCGCCATCTGCGCCGGGGCCATCGCCATTTTCAGCGCCGTGACGCCTTTCCTTCTGGGCGGCGGCGCCACCGGGCAGACCGCCTTCATCCTGCTGGGCTTCGCGCTGCTCGGCCTGTCCTTCGGGCAGGCGGCGGGGGCGGTGTCGTCCAACTTCCTGACCCGCTACCGCTACACGGGCTCGGCCCTCACCTCCGACCTGTCCTGGCTGACCGGGGCCGGCTTCGCGCCGCTGGTGGCGCTCGGCCTGTCGAGCAGGTTCGGGCTTGGCTGGGCCGGCGCCTATCTGCTGTCGGGCGCCGTCTGCACCCTGGCCGCCCTGTATTTCAACAAGCTGGAGACGCGGGAAGGCCAGGACGGAAGCGGCCCCCGCGCGGCCGGCCCCAACTCGCCCGGCCCCAATTCTCCAGGCCGCAATCTGGCCCCCCGCCCCCGCTGATGGAGACCTGCTGACGGAGACCGCCCCCGCTAGTCCTCGAACCTTCGGAACGCATCGGCCAGCACGGCCCCGTACATCAGGGCGACCGTCCAGAAGCGGGGCGGCAACCCTTCGGGCCGGGCCGGCGCGTTCATGAGCAGCTGCGCCCGGAACTGGTTCTCCGCGTCCAGCCCGCCGGCCGCGAAGTCGCCGCGCTCCAGCGTCAGCCCGAGGCTCCGGACCAGATACAGGACGGCCAGACGCCGGGCGCTGCCGGTGTATTTGCCCTTTTCGAGCACCCAGTCCTCGACGTCCATCCAGGGTTCCCACCCCGCGTCCGGCGGCACCGGGTCGCCATCGTCGTCAAGGCGCACGGCGCAGAGGTCCAGGGCGCGGCCAAGCTCGACCAGCGCGGCGCCGATCCGCTCGCGGACCTCGTCGCGCTCGCCGTCGTGAAGCTCCGCCAGACGGCGAATCCGCTCCAGGATCGGGCGCTGGCGGTCCGGGACCGGCACAGGAAGGTGCCGCTCGATGAGCGAAAGCGCGCTGTCCAGCATGGGTCTCCTCACCGGCTTTTGGGCGATGGTGCCCCAAGACCTTGTGGAAAGCGACCCGGAACGTCACCTTACGGATTGCGTTGGACAGCAAACACCGCCAAGGTCATTCATCGGCAATACGGGCTACAGAGTGCTTACGGTGAGCGAAGAGTTGAAGAACGTCACGGCGACGGTGAAGTGGTTCAAGACGGACAAGGGCTTCGGCTTCGTCCGCTTCGCGGATGGAAGCGGCGAGGCGTTCCTCCATTCGTCTGTTCTGGCCCCCCTGGGCGACGTGTCCCTGATCGAGGGCACCATCCTCGTCTGCGACGTCGTGGAAGGTCCGAAGGGGCGGCAGGTGTCCGCCGTTCACTCCGTCACGCCCGGCGCCCCGCCGGAGCCCAAGCCGCGGCGCGAGCCGAAGGCGCGCCGCCAGCGTCCCGAAGGGGCCGAGCCGGGCGCGCCCGCTCCCGCCGGTGAACGGGCTTCGGAACGATTTGGCGAACGGGCCGGCGAGCGCCCGCCCCGCCCGGCGCGGTTCGAGCCGGCGCCCCGCGTGCCCCTGGGGCCGGAGCATGTCAGCTACGGCACGGTGCGCTGGTACAATCTGGACAGCCAGTCCGGCCTGATCGACCCGTGGGACGACGAAACCGGCGTCGGGGTCTATTTCGACCGCGCGACGCTGCGCCAGTCCGGCCTGGACGTGGTCGCCGATGGCGAGGACGTCCGCTTCGTCGCCCAGCGGGGCGAGAACGGTCCCTTCGCCGTGCGCGTCGAACTGGCCTGACGCGTCGCGAGCACAGCCCGCTTTAAAGCATAGGGGCGCCGACGCGGGACCGATCCCGCCGGCGTTCCCTTATGCCTTCAGGACCCCGTTCAGGGCGTGTAGGAGCGCGTCGTCCGACGCTCGACGATCACCGCCGGCCGCTGGTCGTGCCCGCCGGGCCGCGACGGATAGGGCGACCGCGCGCCTGGCGCGGCGTGCCCATGGTCGGACCGCGCCACCGGCTCGCGCACCTCGAAGATGCGGCGCTCGGCCGGCAGGCTCTCGGCCAGCACGACGACGGAATTCAGCGACAGCCGGCCGTCCGTCCCGCCCGGCTGGAAGGGGCGGAGGCGGCCCGCGTCCACGAGTTCCTGCACCTCGGCTTCCGAACATCTCAGCCAAGCCGCGGCTTCCGCCATGGTCAGGGGGAGATCACGCATCGCACACAGTCTCCTGGTGGTTTGGCTGTAAAGGGAGTCGGTAGACCGTCAACAACAGCGTTGCCGAAACAACACGATGCGCACAGGCCCTGATTCCGGGATACAGACAGAGGCCGCACCCGGATGCAAGCGTATCATATCAGGTTTTTTCGGGAACCGCGATGCGCCCGACCGCCGTCACCGCCTCCGCCCCGGCCAGCCGGCGCAGCAGCACGTAGAAGACCGGGGTCAGCACCAGACCGAACAGCGTGACGCCGATCATCCCGAAGAACACGGCGATGCCCATGGCCTGCCGCATCTCCGCCCCCGCCCCGGTGGAGACCACCAGCGGCACCACGCCCATGATGAAGGCGATGGAGGTCATCAGGATCGGCCGCAGGCGCAGCCGGCTCGCCTCGATGGCCGCCTGGACGGCGGTGCGCCCGTGCTGCTCCAGCTCGCGGGCGAACTCCACGATCAGGATGGCGTTCTTCGCCGACAGGCCGACCAGCACCATGAAGCCGATCTGCGTGAAGATGTTGTTGTCCCCGCCGGTCAGCCAGACGCCGCCGAGCGCCGACATCAGGCTCATCGGCACGATCAGCAGGATCGCCAGCGGCAGCGTCAGGCTCTCGTACTGCGCGGCCAGCACCAGGAAGACCAGCAGCACGCTGATCGGGAAGACCCACAGCGCGGCGTTGCCCGCCAGGATCTGCTGGTAGGTCAGGTCGGTCCATTCGAACTTCACGCCGCGCGGCAGCACCTCCGCCGCGATGCGCTCGGCCGCCGCCTCGGCCTGACCGGAGGAGTAGCCGGGCGCCGGCCCGCCGTTGATGTCGGCCGCCGTGTAGCCGTTGTAGCGCACCACCATCTCCGGCCCGTAGCTCGGATGCACGGTGACCAGCGAGGACAGCGGCACCATGGCCCCCTGGGCGTTGCGGGTCTTCAGCAGCCCGATGTCGTCGGCCTGGGCGCGGAACGGCGCGTCGGCCTGCACCCGCACCTGATAGACGCGGCCGAAGCTGTTGAAGTCGTTCACGTAGAGCGAGCCCAGATAGATCTGCATGGTGTCGAACACGTCGCCGACCGGGACGCCCAGCTGCTTGGCCTTCACCCGATCCAGATCGACGTCCAATTGCGGCACGTTGATCTGGTAGCTGGAAAAGCTCGGCCCCAGCTCTGGCGTCTCCGCTGCCTTCTTGACGAACGCGTTGACCGCCTCGCTCAACGCCTCGTAGCCGAGGTTGCCGCGATCCTCCAGCTGCATCTTGAAGCCACCCAGCGTGCCGAGACCCATGACCGGCGGCGGCGGGAAGATGGCGACGAAGGCCTCCT
>JAEZID010000130.1 GCA_023416195.1 Pseudomonadota bacterium
CGCAGCGTCGTCGGCGGCTATCTCGTCTCGGCTCTCGTCGGCGTCCTGGCGCTGACCGTCTTCGGCACCCAGCCCTGGGTGGTCGCCCTCTCCGTCGGTACGGCCATCGCGCTGATGCAGTTGACCCGCACGCTGCACGCCCCGGCGGGTGCGGTACCGCTGCTGGCCCTGTCGGCCGGCACCGATCATGTCCTGCTGATCCCCAGCGTGCTCGCCGGATCGGTGACGCTGATCGGCATCGGCCTGCTGATGAACAACCTGCGCCGCGACCGCGCCTACCCGCGCTATTGGATTTGAGCCGTAGGTTGGGTTGAGCACAGCGAAACCCAACAGGCTCCGCATCGCAGCGACGTCGGGTTTCGCCTGCGGCTCAACCCAACCTACAGATCGCTGGATTTAAACCTCGGTTTGCGGCGCGATGCGCGGCAGGCGCACGGTAAACGTCGTCCCGTTCCCCGCCCGGCTGTCCACGACCAGCTGCCCTCCCAGCGTCTGGGTGACGAGGTTGTAGGCGATGTGCAGCCCCAGACCCACGCAGCCCTCGTGCCGGGCCGTGGTGAAGAATGGGTCGAAGATCTTCGGCAGGTCGGTTTCCAGGATGCCCTGCCCATCGTCGACGTGCCGCACCTCGATCCACTCGTCGCCCAGCGGTTCGACGGTCAGGGTGATGACTCCGTTCTGCTCCGGCCGGAAGGCGTGGGTCAGCGCGTTGCGCACCAGATGCGTCACCACGCGGGCGAAGGCGCCGGGATAGCTTTCCAGTTGCAGCGCCTCCGGGCAGCTCAGCTTCACCCGGTGGCCGGACGCGCCGATCTGCGTGTGCAGGCTCAGCAGCACGTCCTCAATGTATTCGCGCAGGTAGAAGATGCGCCGTTCGTCGCCGGTCTGGTCGGCGGAGACCTGCTTGAACATCTGCACCAGCGCGGCGATGCGCTCGGTGTTGCTGACCAGCAGATGCCCGGCCTCCTGCGCCACGTCCAGATAGCCGGACAGCGCCGTCCTGGTCAGGGTGCCCGCCGCGAACTGCCGCTTCACGTCGTCGGTGCGCCCCATCAGATGGGACGCCGTGGTCAGCGCCACACCCACCGGCCCGTTGACCTCGTGCGCCACGCCGGCGACCAGCTGGCCCAGCGAAGCCATCTTCTCCGTCTGCACCAGACTGTCCTGCGCGTCCTGAAGCTCCGCGTAGGCGGCTTCGACCCGCTCCTTGGCGGCGCGCAGGGCGGCGGCGGCCTGGGCGCGCTCCGTGGTGTCCAGCATCACGCCGAAGACGTGGCTGAGGCGCCCCTCCATGTCGAAGCGCGGCGCGCAGGAGGAGGAGACGTAGCGGACGTCCCCCACCATGTCGATGACCCGGTACTCCACATAGACGCGCTTGGAGTTGCCGATCACGCTTTCCAGCATGTTGCCGAAGCGCAGGCGGTCGTCCGGGTGCAGGATGCCCAGCAGATTGTCGAAGGTCGGCTCGAAGCTGCGCGGGTCCTGCCCGTAGACCTCGAACGCCTCGCGGTTCCACAGCAGTTCGCCCGTGTGGATGCCGTATTCCCAGTAGCCGAGATGCCCGGTGCGGTAGGCTTCCTCCAGCCGCTGCTTGGCCGCTTCCAGTTGCGAGGCCGCCTCGGCCCGGTCGGTCACGTCCAGCATCACGCCGAAGACATGGCTCAGCCGGCCCTCGCGGTCGAAGCGCGGCGCGCAGGAGGAGGAAACGTACCGAACCTTCCCGCCCTCGTCCCGAACGCGATAGTCGAAATAGACGCGCGTGGGGTTGCCGATGACGCCTTCCAGCATGTTGCCGAAAGACTGCCGGTCGTCCAGGTGCAGGATGTCCAACAGGTTGTCGAAGGTCGGTTCGAACCGGTCCGGGCTCCGCCCGAAAACCCCGTAGGCTTCGGCGTTCAGCGCCAGCTTGCCGGTGTGGATGCCGTACTCCCAATAGCCCAGCTTGGCCGTGCGGTACGCCTCTTCCAGCTGAAGCGTCGCCACCTCCAGCCCGTAGCGCGCGTCCTCCGTGGCGCGTTCGGCCTGCCGCCGCTCGGTCACGTCGGTCACCACGCCGATGACCGCGCCCGCATCGCCGAACGGGCTCACCCGCACCTGCACGTCGCGCGCCGTGCCGTCGCGGCGGGTCAACCGCCCCTCGCGCACCGCCTCCGCACCGCCGAGAACGGCGCCCAACTCCGTCGGCGAACCGAAGATCTCCCGGAACGCCCGGTTGCAGCCGAGAACCACGCCGCCCGGACCGGCGACGAAGGCCGGCACCGGCAACGCGTCGAACAGCGCGCCGCCACCCACCAAGGCAAGCGGATCGCCCTCTTCCCGCACGAGGAATTCCGCGTCCGGCCTGTCCTGTTCGCTCGCCACCGGCATTGCGTCTTCGCGCGGCTCCAATGGATGGGTTTCAACCGCAGACATTACCCGACACGCCGCCGCCCGCATACGGCGAATGTTCCGCTCCGTTTCAGGGAATAAGGTTGCGCAGGTCGAAATCCTTGGCGAAGGCCACCATCACGCCGCAGGCGCTGGCCGACGACACGCGCAGCACGCCGTTGCCGACCACGGTCGGGAACTTGCTTTTCTGCAAGGTCTGCTGCGCGCGCTCCTCGTCCTTCACGCGCACCACCATGCCGGCCAGGAACGGGCGCGGGGCGGCCAGCGCCGGATCGCCGGTCCAGGCCCAGTGCAGCGCCGCCGGGTCGGCCACCACGATGGGCGTGTCGCCGGTCGGCACCACGCGCGCCGGGCCGCGCGGCTCGACCGATGTGCCGAACAGTTTGGCGTAGGCCCCCGCCACGCCCTCCACATCGTCGGCCGCCACGATCAGCGCCGCCAGCCCGGCCGCCGAGTTCTCATGCTCCACATATTCCGGCCGCCAGACCACGTCGCGGGTGTGGTGCTGGCAGAGGAACGCGCGTCCCCCCGGCGTCTGCGACGGGTCGATTTGCGTGATGGAGAAGCGCGCGTCCTTCGTCCCTTCCGGCAGAGCCACCGGCCGGCCGAAATCCACGACCTCCGACGCCGCGAACCCGGCCTCGCTCAACAACCGCTGCGCCGCCCGCGCGTCGTCGGTCTTCAGCGCCAGCGCCGCGATGCCCTCCCGCGCCTTCAGGAAGTCGCTGTAATGGGCGGTGACCGGGTGCGGCTCCTCCACGGCCAGCAGTTCGACATAGTCGTCCGCGCCGAACATGATGGTGTGGTTGATCGACTTCAGCTCGGTGTGCCGGCCCCGGGGCGTGACGGTGAAGCCCAGCTTCGCATAAGCCTCGCGCGCCTTCTCCAGATCGCGGACCGCGACGACGAGATGGTCGATGCCGTTGATGCCGTGTGCGCCCATACCTCAAACCTTTCCCGTTCGCCGCTCAGTCCTGCATGTCCTTCCAGCGATAGAGCAGCAACATGCCGCGGGCAAGCGTCCGCGCGACGCCATGGAACGGCAGCGGCTTCAGGTCGGACAGCGGGATCGGCAGTTCGGACGCCGGACGGCCCTGCCCATACTCGGCCAGTTCCTTGCCCATGGCCGTGCCCAGCGCCACCGCGCGCCCGTTGCAGCCGATCCAGGCGACCACGCCCGGCGCCAGTTCGTGCAGGCGCGGCAGGCGCTCCGGCGTCATGCCGATGTAGCCCCACCAGACATGGTCGAAGCCGATGTCGCCGATCTGCGGATAGACCCGCTTCAACCGCTCGCCGATTCGGACCTTGAGGCGCCGTTCCGAATCCACGTCGAACACCAGCGCGCCGCCGGTGACCAGCCGCCCCTGCGCGTCCTGGCGGAAGAAATACAGGTCGCCGTGCGTGTCCGACAGCGCGTGCCCCTGCGGCAGGACCGAGCGCCGGACCTCCTCCGGCAGCGGCTTCGTCGCCATCTGGTAGGAGCGCACGGGAACGATGGTCTGCGCCAGCTTCGGCCACAGCGCGTCGCTGTAGGCGTTCGTCGCCAGCACGACCTTCTTCGCGACCACGCTGCCGCGCGGCGTCGTCACCCGCCAACGCTCACCCGCCTGGGTCAGGCTGGTCGCCGGGCTGCCGGCATAGACAATGGCGCCCGCCTGCACCGCCGCCCGCGCCATTCCGCGCGCGAGGGCCAGCGGATTGACCCGCCCGCCCGAGCGGTTCTGCCACCCGCCGAACCAGTAACGCGACCCGGTGACGGCCTCGCACTGTTCCCGGTCCAGCAGGTCCACCGGCGCTCCGCGCCGCCCCCACTGCTCCGCGCGCTTGGCCGAAACGGCAAGGCGGCTCGGGCGATGCGCCGGCTGCACCCAGCCGTTCTGCACCGCCTCGCACTCGATCCCATGCTTGGCGACCAGCCCGAACAGCAGGTCCGGTGCGTCCCTCAGCACGCGGACGAACTGCTCGCCCTTCCGCTCGCCCCACAGGGCGACGAGGTCGTCCGGATCGGCGCGGGTCAGGCTGGGGATCACCTGCCCGTTGTTACGGCCGGAAGCGCCCCAGCCGGGTTCCGCCGCCTCCAGCACCACGGCCTTCACGCCGGCCTCGGCCAGATGCAGCGCCGTGGACAGGCCGGTGAAACCGCCGCCGACGATGGCGACGTCCGCCTCCACCTCGCCGTCCAGCGACGGCAGGATCGGGGCCGGCGGGGCGGTCTTCGCCCACAGCGACGGCGGCAACGCAGCGGTCGAGGTCAATGCACATGCCCCCCGAGATAGGCCGCCCGGATGCGCGGGTCCTCGGCCAGTTCGGCCGCCGGCCCCTGCAAGACGATGCGCCCGGATTCCATCACATAGGCCTGATCGGCGACGCGCAGCGCCGCCTTGGCGTTCTGTTCGACCAGCAGGATCGCCGTTCCCGTCTCGCGGATCGCGGCGACGAGGTCGAAGATCTGCCGCACCAGCTTGGGCGCGAGGCCCAGCGACGGTTCGTCCATCAGCAGCAGGCGCGGACGGCCCATCAGCGCGCGCCCGACGCACAGCATCTGCTGCTCGCCGCCCGACAGCGACCCGGCCTTCTGCGTGAAGCGTTCCTGAAGGCGCGGGAACAGCCCGACGATGCGCTCCAGGTCCTGCTCATACTCACGGCCGGTGCGCGGCCCGGCGCCGAGCTTCAGGTTTTCCAGCACCGTCATGTTGGAGAAGATCTGGCGCCCTTCCGGCGCCTGGCAGATGCCCAGCCGCACGATCTCGTCGCTGCGCAGGCCGTTGATCGGCTTGCCGTCCAGCCGGATGTCGCCGCCCGTCACCTTGTAGATGCCGGAGACGGCGCGCATCAGCGTCGTCTTGCCGACGCCGTTGGAGCCCAGCACCGTCACGATCCCGCCCTCGGGCACGTCCAGCGACACGCCCTCCAGGATCGGCTGTGCGCCCATGGAGACGCGCAGATCGCGGATTTCCAGAAGATGGCTCACGCCGCGTCCTCCTCGTCCTCGTCGCCGCCGAGATAGGCTTCCAGCACCGCCGGGTCCCGGCGCACCTCGGCCGGCGCGCCGTCGGCGCTCTTGCGGCCCGACGCCAGCACCATCACCCGCTGGCAGATGCCCATGACCAGCGTCATGTCGTGCTCGACCAGCAGCACGGTCAGCCCCTCGGCGTGCAGCCCCTTGATGAAGCTCGCCAGTTCCGCCGTCTCGCTGTCGTTCAGGCCGGCCGCCGGCTCGTCCAGGATCAGCAGTTTCGGCCCCAGCGCCAGCGCCCGCGCGATTTCCAGATACTTGCGCTTGCCGTAGCTGAGGTTCGCGGCCAGCTCGTGCCCCTGCCCGGCCAGCCCGACGCGCTCCAGCGCCGCCCAGGTCCGCTCGCTGACCGCGCGCGCGTCGGCCTCGCCCTTGGCCCCCCGGAACAGCGACCGCCAGGGCGAATGGCCGACCGCACCGATGGCGCCGACCGACACGTTGTCGAACACCGTCATGTTCGGGAAGATGCGCAGGTTCTGGAAGGTCCGCCCCAGCCCGCGCCGGGCGACCCGCCACGGCTTCATGCCGGAGATGGTCTCCCCGGCAAAGCGCACGGTCCCCTCGCTCGGCGGGGTGAAGCCGCTGATGAGGTTGAACAGGGTCGTCTTCCCGGCGCCGTTCGGCCCGATCAGCCCGACCAGTTCGCCCTCGTTCACACGACCCGACACATTGTCCACGGCCAGCAGGCCGCCGAAGCGCCGCGTCAGGTTCTCGATCTCAAGAAGCGCCGTCATCATCGCCACCCGACCACGCCGCGCACACCCGGCTTCCACCCCGCCCCGAAGGACGAGCGCACCAGATTCAGCGCGGACACCTCACCGAACAGCCCCTTGGGCAGCAGCAGGATGGAGAAGAACATCACGCAGCCCACCGCGATCATCCGCACGTCGCCCACCGGCCGCAGAGCCTCCGGCAGCACGATCAGCAGCACGGCACCGACCACCGCGCCCGGCAGGCTGCCCAGCCCGCCGACGACGATCATCGCCAGCACCAGGATGGATTCGCTGAACCGGAAGTCGCCGGGGCTGATGTAACCCGTGGTGTGCGCCCACAGCGCCCCGGCCACGCCCGCGAAGAAGCAGGCGATGGCGAACACCTCGCCCTTCAGCCGCACCACGTCGATGCCCATGCTGTCGGCGCACTGGTCGTCCTCGCGCAGGGCGCGCAGGGCGTTGCCGTAGTAGGAGTGCGTCAGCCGGTGCAGCACCCACAGGGAGGCCAGCATCACCACCGCGACCACCAGATAGCTGCCGAGATTCCCCGACAGGTCCAATCCGAACGCCTTGAAGGACGGGATCCCCGGAATGCCCATCGGCCCGCGCGTGAAGTCCACCCAGTTCAGCAGCGTGCCGTAGATGATCTCGCCCATGCCCAGCGTTGCGACGGCGAAATAGATGCTGACCAGCCGCATCGTCGGCAGCGCCACCAGCACCCCGAGGATGGCCGCCGCCACGCCCGCCAGGGGGATGGTCAGCAGGAACGACACCCCGTACCGCGTCGCCAGCAGCGCCGCCGCGTAGGCGCCGATCCCGTAGAAGGCGGCGTGCCCCAGCGACAGCAACCCGGCGACGCCGGTGATGAAGTTCAGGCTCGCCGCCAGTATCACGAAGATCATGGCGGTGATCGACACCCGGAACAGATAGCCGGAGCCCATGGCCTGCAACAGAAGGGGCAGCAGCACCAGCACCGCCAGCCCGACGATCAGCGGAAGCCTAATGTTCTTAGACACGGTCGCGCGCTCCGCCGAAAAGCCCGGTCGGGAAGAAGATCAAGGTCAGCAGCAGGAAGCCGTAGGCGATCAGCTCGCTCCAGCCCTGCGCCAGGAATTCGGTCGCCACCGCCTCGGACAATCCCAGGAAGATGGCGCAGATGACGGCGCCCGGAATGCTGCTCAGGCCGCCCATCACCATGGCGACGAAGGCCTTCACGCCCGGCGCGAAGCCCATGTGCGGGAACACCGATCCGTAATAGAGCGCCACCAGGATGCCGGCGACGGCGCCCATCACCGACCCGACCACGAAGGTCGCGATGATCGTGCGGTCCGTGTTGATGCCGACGTACTTGGCGCCCAAGGGGTTGTTGGCGACGGCGCGGATCGACAGGCCGATGCGCGTCCGGTACAGCAGGAACTGCAAGCCGGCGAACATGGCGACCGCCGCGCCGAAGATCACGAACTGCCCGGTGGAGAAGGACAGATCTCCCACCTGCACGGGTTCGGTCAGTTGCGCCTCGAACGGCACGGGGCGCATGGCGCCGCCGAACAGCTTCTCCACGATCTCGCGCACGACGATGGACACGGCGAGCGAGGAGAGCAGAGTCGCCTCGCGCATCGCCTTGGATTTCAGCGACGCCTCGTCCTGGAACCGGCGGAAGGGCTTGAAGGCCAACCGCTCCAACCCGAATCCGGACACGGCGCCCACGGCCATGACGAACAGGACGACGGCGATCAGCGGCGGCGCGAACATGGTGATCAGCACCACGCCCGCATAGGCCCCGACCATGTAGACCTCGCCATGCGCGAAGTTCACCACGTTCAGAACGCCGAAGATCAGCGTGAACCCGATGGCGATCAGCGCATAGACCAGCCCCACGGAGAACCCGTTGACGAGCTGCTGGACGAAAAAGGCGTCGAACATTGAAAAGCCCCGGAATTGGGCCCCCATCCCGACCTTCCCCCACTGCGCGGGGGAAGGAGCCACGTTCCCTCCCCCGTGCGCAGCATGGGGGAGGGTCAGGGTGGGGGCCCCGCGCGTTGCGTTACTTCACCAGCGTGAACTGACCGCCCTTGATCTCCATGCGGGCGAGCTGCTTGGACGGCTCGCGGGTCTGGGGATCGAAGGTGGTCTCGCCGGTCACGCCGGGGAAACCGGCGGTCTGGGCGAGCGCGTCGCGCAAGGATTTGCGGTCCACGTTCGGGCCGACTTTGGCGAGGGCGGCCAGCATGATGTTGGTCGCGTCATAGGCCTGAGCGGCGAACATGGTCGGATCGGCCTTGTAGCGGGCCTTGTACTCGTCCACGTAGGCCTTCACGACCGGCTCCGGGTTGTCCACGGCGAAGGTGGTGGACAGCTTCAGCCCTTCGGCGGAGGGACCGGCCAGCGCGATCAGCTTCGGCGAGTAGAGCGAGGAGGTCGCGTAGGTCGGGATCTGCACGTTCAGCTGGCGGCGCTGCTGCATCAGCGTGGCGCCGTCCTCGTCGAACATGCCGAGGTAGATGGCGTCCGGCCGTTCACGGGCGACCTTGGTCAGGATGGTGCGGAAGTCGCGGTTGCCGGGGTTGTAGAACTCGACGGCCGTAATCTGCCCGCCGTTCTTCTCCACCGCGTCCTTGAAGTTGGAGACGACCGACTGGCCCCAGTCGTTCTGGATGGCGATGACCGCGATCTTCTTCTTGCCCTCGCCCAGCGCCCACTTGGCGACGAACGGGCCTTCATAGGCCTGGGTGGTGATGTTGCGGAACTGCCATTCGCTGATCTTGACGAAGTCCGGGTGCGAGGCGGTCTGCGACAGCTGCGGCAGGCCGGCCTGCGCGTAGACCTGCGCGGCGGCCAGCGACACGGTCGAGGAGAAGGCGCCCAGCACGCCGACGATCTCCGGATCGTCCACGAACTTCTTGGCGATGTTCACGCCTTCCTTCGCGTCGTTCTTGCTGTCTTCGAACTTCAGGACGACGGTGGCGCCCGGCAGCTTGCCGGACTTGTTGAACTGCTCCACCGCCATGGTGGCGGAGTTGCGGAACACCTCGCCGTACTGCGACATCTCGCCGGTCAGCGGGGCCTGATAGCCCAGCGCGATGGTCTTCTGTGCCAGCGCCGGCACCGCCGAGGCGGCGACGGCGACACCGGCCAGAGCGCCCAGGATCGTCTTCGCAATGGTCATGGTCTTGTCTCCTCTCACTCGGCAGCGAATCATTGGGCAGGTTTGCCCGGACGGACGCGCAGGATGCAGCAGCCCTCGCGGCCCGGCTTCCACGTCTCGCCCTCAAAGGTGAAGCCGGCGGCCTCGAAGGTGCCGTTGTCCACCTGGCCCGCAATGGCGCACATGTTCGCCAGTTCGGCGGGCGGAAGGCCATGCTCCTCCCACGCTTCCTTCAGCGGGCAGCGCTTGAAGGCGATGTCCAGGCCGCCGGAGTCGCAGCGGGTCACCACCGGTTCGAACATCTTCCCGTGGTCGGGCACGAAATCGAGGAAGGCGGTCTTCAGCCCCTCGAAATCGGCCGGCGCGTAGGCGGCGAATCGTGTGCCCACCTCGGCCCCCCGTTCCCGGATCGCCTTGGCAAGCGTCTTGGCCGCGGATTCCGCGCCATGCTCGCGCGCCAGCTCACGATAGATCGCGAGATAGAACAGCGCCCGGTTCTTCAGCGAGCCGCGCAACTGTTCGCGCAGATCTTCTTCCTCGGTCATGGCCATCCTTCGAACCCCATAAATTCACACCTTCCGACCGCCAAATCATAAGGCAGCGAAGGGGTGGCGGAACTTAGCCTATTTCGTGCCGGACAAAAGCGTCAACGCTTTCACACAAAACCATTTGGGACGCACCCAACCGCACCCCGCATAACACAGTTTTCTGTTGTTTTATTTGCGCAAGAAAAAGGCCGGATGCCCAAGCACCCGGCCCACGAGTTGCGCACTGCAAACGGGAGATGCAGCGCGGCCCTTACAACGCGGCCTGAAGTTCCGGCAGCGCCTTGAACAGATCCTCCACCAAGCCGTAGTCGGCGACCTGGAAGATCGGCGCCTCCTCGTCCTTGTTGATGGCGACGATGACCTTGCTGTCCTTCATGCCGGCCAGATGCTGGATCGCGCCGGAGATGCCCACCGCGACATACAGGTCCGGCGCCACGATCTTGCCGGTCTGCCCGACCTGATAGTCGTTGGGCACGAAGCCCGAATCGACGGCGGCACGGGAGGCGCCGACCGCCGCGCCCAGCTTGTCCGCGACCGCTTCCAGCAGCGTGAAGTTCTCACCCGACTGCATGCCGCGCCCGCCGGAGATGACGATTCGCGCGGAGGTCAGTTCCGGCCGCTCCGACTTCGACAGTTCCGCCGAAACGAACCTGGACAGGCCCGAATCGCCAACGCTGGCCACGGCCTCCACCGTCGCGGACCCGCCTTCGCCGACCGGATCGAACGCGGTGGCACGGACCGTGATGACCTTCACCGGATCGGCCGACTGCACGGTCGCGATGGCGTTGCCGGCGTAGATCGGCCGCTCGAAGACATCCGGCGCCACGACCCCGGTGATCTCCGAGATCATCGCCACGTCCAGCAGGGCCGCCACGCGCGGCGCCACGTTCTTCCCCACCGAGGTCGCCGGCGCCAGAACGTGGCTGTAGCTCCGCCCCAGTTCCGCCACCAGCGCGGCCAGCGGCTCCGGCAGGGCGTGCTCATAGGCCGCGTCGCCGGCCAGCAGCACCTTCGAGACACCCGCGACTTTCGTAGCGGCGTCCGCCACGGGGCGTGCGTTGCGTCCAGCCACGAGGATGTGAACCTCGCCCCCGATGTCCCGCGCGGCGGTGACGGCGCTCAGCGTCGCCGGCTTCAGGGTGGCGTTGTCGTGGTCGGCAATGACGAGAATGGCCATCTCAAATCACCCCCTTCAAATCACTCGGGCTTCGTTCTTGAGCTTGTCCACGAGGGCCGCCACGTCGGCGACCTTGACGCCGGCCTTGCGCTTGGGCGGCTCCGCCACCTTCAGCGTGGTCAGGCGCGGTGCCACATCGACGCCCAGGCTGTCCGGCGCGATGGTGTCGATGGGCTTCTTCTTGGCCTTCATGATGTTGGGCAGAGACGCATAGCGCGGCTCGTTGAGGCGCAGGTCGGCGGTGACCACGGCCGGCA
>JAEZID010000217.1 GCA_023416195.1 Pseudomonadota bacterium
CCGCACCGCTTCCTGGAAGGCATGCTGATCGGCGCCTGGGTGGTGGAGGCGACGGACGTCTATATTTATCTCCGCGACGAGTACCCGCAGTGCCGCGAGATCCTGGCGCGGGAGATCGCCGTGGTCGAGGCCGCCGGGCTCGCCAACCACACCCGCATCCACCTGCGGCGCGGCGCCGGCGCCTACATCTGCGGCGAGGAGTCCGCGATGCTGGAAAGCATCGAAGGCAAGCGCGGCCTGCCGCGCCACAAGCCGCCGTTCCCCTCCGTCGTCGGCCTGTTCGGCCGGCCGACGCTGATCAACAACGTCGAGACGCTGTTCTGGATCCGCGACATCGTGGAGAAGGGCGGGGAGTGGTGGGGCAGCTTCGGCCGCAACGGCCGCACGGGCCTGCGCAGCTTCTCCGTCTCCGGCCACGTCAAGGAGCCGGGCGTCAAGCTGGCCCCCGCCGGCATCACCATGCGCGAGCTGATCGACGAGTATTGCGGCGGCATGGCCCAGGGGCACCGCTTCATCGGCTACCTGCCGGGCGGAGCGTCGGGCGGCATCCTGCCGGCCAGCATGGACGATGTCCCGCTGGATTTCGGCACGCTGGAGCAGCACGGCTGCTTCATCGGCTCGGCCGCCGTGGTGGTGCTGTCCGACCGGGACGACATGCGCAAGGTGGTCCTGAACCTGATGGCCTTCTTCGAGGATGAAAGCTGCGGCCAGTGCGCGCCCTGCCGCGTCGGCACCGAGAAGGCCGTGGCGCTGATCAAGCGGCCGGTGTGGGACGAACCGCTGCTCGACGAGCTGGCGGCGGTGATGGGCAGCGCCTCCATCTGCGGCCTCGGCCAGGCGGCCATGAATCCGCTGAAAAGCGCGCTGAAACACTTCCGCGACCGGCTGAACAACGCGGTGAGCAACGAAAAGACCCGGGAGGACGCCCAATGAGCGGCCGGATCCATTTCCATCTCGACGGGCAGGAAGTCGAGGCGCAGGCGGGCGAGACCATCTGGCAGGTCGCCACGCGCCTCGGCACCGAGATCCCGCACCTCTGCCACACCACCCAGACCGGCTACCGCTCCGACGGCAACTGCCGCGCCTGCATGGTGGAGATCGAGGGCGAGCGCGTGCTCGCCGCCTCCTGCAAGCGGACGCCGACAGCCGGCATGTACGTCCGCACCGCCAGCGACAAGGCCAAGCAGGCGCGCAAGATGGTGTTCGAGCTGCTCGTCGGCGACCAGCCGGAGCGCGCCGAGGCGCACGACCCGGACTCCCGCTTCTGGAACTGGGCGGACCGGGTCGGCGTGACGGAAAGCCGCTTCCCGACGCGGGAGGCGCCGGTCGCCAAGGACTTCAGCCATCCCGCCATGGCGGTGCAGCTCGACGCCTGCATCCAGTGCAACCTGTGCGTCCGCGCCTGCCGCGAGGTCCAGGTCAACGACGTGATCGGCATGGCGCTTCGCGGCCATCATGAGAAGATCGTCTTCGACTTCGACGACGCCATGGGCGACAGCACCTGCGTGGCCTGCGGCGAGTGCGTGCAGGCCTGCCCGACCGGCGCGCTGATGCCGAAGACCCAGGTCGATCTGACGACCGGCGTCTTCAAGGCGGCGGCGGACGAGACGGTGGACAGCGTCTGCCCCTATTGCGGCGTTGGCTGCCAGCTGACCTACAACATCAAGGACGGCAAGCTGCTGTCGGTGACCGGGCGCGACGGCCCGGCGAACGAGAGCCGGCTGTGCGTGAAGGGCCGCTTCGGCTTCGATTACATCCACCACCCGCACCGGCTGACCACGCCGCTGATCCGCCGCGAGGGCGTGTCCAAGCATGACGTGGACATCGACCCGGCCAACCCGCTGACCCATTTCCGCGAAGCCTCGTGGGAAGAGGCGCTGGCGGTGGCCGCCAAGGGGCTGACGGACATCCGCGACAGCAAGGGCGGCTCGGCGCTGGCCGGCTTCGGCTCGGCCAAGGGCTCGAACGAAGAGGCGTACCTGTTCCAGAAGCTGGTGCGGACCGGGTTCGGCACCAACAACGTGGACCATTGCACCCGCCTGTGCCACGCCTCCTCGGTGGCGGCGCTGATCGAGGGCATCGGGTCGGGTGCGGTGACCGCCCCCTTCATGGCGGCCAAGGACGCCGAGGTGATCGTCGTCATCGGCTCCAACCCCACGGAGAACCACCCGGTCGCCGCGACCTTCTTCAAGAACGCGGTGAAGAAGGGGGCCAAGCTGATCGTCATGGATCCGCGCGGCACGGCGCTGCGGCGCCACGCCACGCACATGATGCGCTTCACGCCTGGCCGCGACGTGCCGATGCTGAACGCGCTGCTGAACGTCATCATCACAGAGGGGCTGTACGACGAGCGGTATGTCGCCGAGCACACCCAGGACTTCGCCGAGCTGAAGGAGCACATCAAGGCCTTCACGCCGGAGGCCATGGCCCCGGTCTGCGGGATCGACGCCCGGACGCTGCGCGACGTGGCGCGGCTGTACGCCACCTCCAAGGCCTCGATCATCTTCTGGGGCATGGGCGTGTCGCAGCACACCCACGGCACCGACAACGTGCGCTGCCTGATCGCGCTGTCGCTGGTCACCGGCCACATCGGCCGCCCCGGCACCGGCCTGCACCCGCTGCGCGGCCAGAACAACGTGCAGGGCGCGTCGGACGCCGGCCTGATCCCGATGATGTACCCGGACTACCGTCCGGTGGAGGACGCCGAGGTCCGCGCCTTCTACGAGGATCTGTGGCAGACCAAGCTGGATCCCAAGCGCGGCCTGACCGTGGTTGAGATCATGGACGCCATCCACGCCGGCAAAATCCGCGGCATGTATGTGATGGGCGAGAATCCGGCCATGTCCGATCCGGACGTGGAGCACGCCCGCGAGGCGCTGGGCATGCTCGACCATCTCGTGGTGCAGGACCTGTTCCTGACCGAGACGGCCAAATACGCCGACGTGGTGCTGCCGGCCTCCGCCTGGCCGGAGAAGAACGGCACGGTGACCAACACCAACCGTCAGGTGCAGATGGGCCGGCAGGCGCTGCCGCCGCCGGGCGAGGCGCGGCAGGATCTGTGGATCCTCAACGCGCTGGCGCGCGGCCTCGGCCTCGACTGGAACTACGGGCACCCGCGCGAGGTATTCGCCGAGATGAAGCGGGCGATGCCCTCGCTCGACAACATCACCTGGGAGCGGCTGGAGCGCGAGCGCTCGGTCACCTATCCCAGCCTGTCGGCGGAGGATCCGGGGCAGGAGATCGTGTTCGGCGACGGCTTCCCCACGGCGACCGGCCGCGGCCGTCTGGTCCCCGCCGACGTGATCCCGCCGGCCGAGGAGCCGGACGCCGACTTCCCCATGGTGCTGACCACCGGCCGCCAGCTGGAGCACTGGCACACCGGGTCGATGACGCGGCGCGCCCAGGTGCTCGACGACATCGAGCCGGAGGCGGTGGCCTACATGAGCCCG
This sequence comes from Pseudomonadota bacterium, assembly GCA_023416195.1. Lineage (GTDB taxonomy): Bacteria > Pseudomonadota > Alphaproteobacteria > Azospirillales > Azospirillaceae > Azospirillum. The sequence continues at coordinate 3,450 of JAEZID010000217.1, forward strand.
GCGGATCTCCGCCGCATGGGGGCCAAGGGCGGCGACACGGTGAAGGTGACCACGCGGCGCGGCGCCATCGAGCTGAAGGCGCGGTCCGACTACGGCGTCCCCAGCGGGCTGGTGTTCGTGCCCTTCTGCTACGCCGAGGCGGCGGCCAACGTGCTGACCAACCCGAAGCTCGACCCCTACGGCAAGATCCCGGAGTTCAAGTTCGCCGCCGCGCGCATCGAGCCGGTCGCGTGACGTCCTGAGACACCCTGCTCCGCGCTTCGGCGTGGGGCAGGGGGCCAACAAAGGCCCGCCAAAAGGGCCGGTGGCGTGGAGGGAAGGAACCATGAAGACGCAATCGCAAAGCCCGGAGTCCGCCTCCGGCACGCCCGCCGACACGGCGGCGAAGGGGCAACTGGTCCAGTCCTTGACGCGGGCGCTGAACATCCTGTCCATTCTCGGCGGTGCGGGCACGCCCATGAGCCTCACCGCCGTGGCCGAGGCGGCGGATCTGTCGCCATCGACCACGCACCGTCTGCTGACCACCCTGCAACAGGAGCGCTACGTCCGCTTCGACCAGGAGAAGCGCGGCTGGGCGGTCGGGCTGCAAGCCTACACGAGCGGCATCAACTTTCTGAAAACACGCAGTCTTCTCGACGTCGCCCGGCCCCGCCTGCGGCGGCTGATGGAAGACAGCGGCGAGGTGGTGAGCCTCGCCGTCGAGGAGGATGGCGAGGCCATCTATCTTCACCGTATCTCCGGCCCGCGCCTGGCGCAGGCGGCCGTCCCGGTGACCGACCGCACGCTGCTGCACTGCTCGGCCGTCGGAAAGACGTTCCTGGCGGCGATGGCCGAGGCGCGGGTGCAGTTCATCGTCACCCAGCGCGGCATGCGGCAGTTCACGCGCACCACCGTATCCTCCTTGCCGGCCTTGCGGCAGGAGCTGTCGCTGGTCCGCAGCCGAGGCTTCGCCATCGACCAGGAGGAGCGGGTGTGCGGCCTGCGCTGCGTCGCGGCCCCCATCTACGACGAGACCACGGCCGTCGTCGGCGCCGTGTCCCTGTCCGGCACCAGCCGCCGGATGAAGGACGCCCGTGTCGATGATCTGGGCGAAATGGTCAAGCGCACCGCCGCGGCCATCACGGCGGAATTCGGAGGCCGTGTGCCGATGTAACGGCCGGTCCGCTCTGTTGCTTCCTATCAGTCATCGACGGTGTTCGATGGAATTCATCGAACATCCTCGGCCCAAACCCGGCAGCGCTTCGTCGTCCGAAGCGCGAGAGGGTCATGCGGCCGACCGCTCATGAAGCGTTCATGCGTCGGTCGGCCGAGTGCAGCGTTCCCTTTGTAGAACTCGACCGCGCCATTCCCGTGGCGCGGTCTTTTTTTTGCTGTCGTGGGAAGCTTTCCGCATCGTGGAAAAACCTCACGGGCCTGTTCTTCCCAGAGAGTGCGCATGACAAGATCAGTTCACGGAGGACGCTTTAGTCCTCTATGCCGGGTGATATGGACAGCTCGCCTCTTGCGAACTTGATCTGATGGCCGTGCTGGAAACAGCACGGCCATTTTTTTTGGTCGCGAACACGCCCGAATTCTTGCGCGCCGAACTACGGCGCGTCTAGGCTGAAGGTAGTGGGGCCGAAAATCAGTGTTGCAAACAGATTTTAGATCTGGCATACCAGATGCCGTATATGGAGCACCGAATGCTCCGAACATTGCCGCTCGGTCCCGACCCAGACCGATGCCGTTCGACAATCAACCGCTTTCAGTGAAGTGGCCCAGGGCTTGGCCGACACGGATGACCACCGGTCCCCGGCCCCAACAAGAACAAGCACCCGGTACCAACCATCGCAATCCCATGGGAGGGACACATGGTCCAATCGACCCAAGCCAAAGACGCTCCGGCGAAAGTGTCGGACAAGACGCGCTGGCTTCAGATCGTTGCCGGTATTATTTGCATGGTGGCCTCCGCGAACATCCAGTACGCCTGGACGCTGTTCGTGCCGGAGATCCAGGAGACGCACAACTGGACGCGGGCTTCGATCCAGACCGCCTTCACCGTCTTCGTGGTCGTGCAGACCTGGCTGACGCCGATCGAAGGCTACTTCATCGACCGTTACGGCCCCCGCGTCATCGTCGCGTTCGGCGGCCTGTTCACCGGCCTCGCCTGGATCGTCAACAGCTACGCCGACACGCTGGGCCTGCTGTACATCGGTTCGGCCATCGGCGGCATCGGCGTCGGCTGCGTGTACGCCACCTGCGTCAACAACGCGCTGAAGTGGTTCCCGGACAAGCGCGGTCTGGCGGTCGGCCTGACGGCCGGCGGTTACGGCGCCGGCTCGGCCCTGACCATCCTGCCCATCGCCAACATGATCCACTCCGCCGGTTACCAGTCGACCTTCTTCACCTTCGGCCTGATCCAGGGCACCATCATCTTCGCCGCCGCCTGGATGCTGCGCACCCCGGCCAAGGACGAGGTGAAGACTTCCAGCAAGCTCGCGCAGAGCCGCCGCGACTACACGCTGTCCGAAGCCCTTCAGACTCCCGTCTTCTGGGTCATGATGGGCATGTTCATCTGCACCGTCACCGGTGGTCTGATGGCCGTGGCGCAGCTGGGCGTCATCGCCCACGACCTGGGCGTCAAGGAAGCCCCGATCAGCATCCTCGGCATCACCATGGCGGCTCTGCCCTTCGCGCTGATGCTCGACCGCGTCATGAACGGCATCTCGCGTCCGCTCTTCGGCTGGATCTCGGACCATATCGGCCGTGAATCGACCATGTTCATCGCCTTCACCATCGAAGGCTTCGGCATCATCATGCTCAGCCGGTTCGGCCATGACCCGATGATGTTCCTGATCCTCAGCGGCATGGTGTTCCTGGCCTGGGGCGAAGTGTACAGCCTGTTCTCCGCCACCTCGGCCGACACCTTCGGCACCAAGCATGCGGGCAAGATCTACGGCGTCCTCTACTGCGCCAAGGGTGTCGCCGCGCTGCTGGTCCCGCTGGGCAACCTGCTGATGGAAGCGACCGGCACCTGGGCGACCGTGCTCTACGTGACGGCGGCGATGGACCTGACCGCCGCGGTCTGTGCCCTCGTGGTGCTCAAGCCGATGCTGAAGCGCCATCACGCCCGCAACGAAGCCGCCGCCGCGGCCGCCGTCCGTGGGCCGCTCGCCAGTCCTCTCGCACAGCCCGCCGGCAACGCGACCTCTTAAACCCGGAACAAGTCGCCTTAACCCTGGAGGACAAAAAGTTCGGCCGCCGCGCGATCATCGCGCGGCGGCCTTTTCGTGCTTGTGTGATGCTCCCCCCAACCCTTGCCCGCCGCCGGCATTCGTCCGGCTTGGCGGCGAACGCGTTCAGTCGGGAAAGTAGGGGCGCGCGTGCCCTTCGCCGCTCTGGTTGAAACGCTCGGACGTCCAGAGGCCCGAGTCGTCGTCGGCATCGGTCGGCGCGCTGTCGGCGTCGCCGCGGGTCATGACGTAGAGGCCGTGCGCCATCAGTCCGGCCAGCGCGACATAGGCGATCATCTGCGACTCGATCATGGTTCCGCTCCATTGGCTAGGGGGGCTGTCACGGGTCAATGTAGGACCACCGAGTCGGGAAGGCAAGAGAATTTTGTATACCAGATGCGAAATACCATAACAGGACGATTTCCACCATCCGGGAAAAGCCGATGGGGCGGTTTGCGGGGCGGCGAGCCGCCCGGACAATGACGCTTTTCATAACCTGCGAAAGGCGGATCCATGGCGTTGCCCGAATCCATGATTGCGGTGGAAGTGAGCCGGCCGGGCGCGCCGGACGTGCTGGCGCCGACGCGCCGGCCGATGCCGGTTCCCAAGCCGGACGAGCTGCTGATCGAGGTGGCCGCCGCCGGAGTCAACCGTCCGGACGTGCTGCAACGGCTCGGCCGCTACGACCCGCCGCCGGGCATCACCGACATTCCGGGCCTGGAGGTGGCCGGCCGGGTCGCCGCCGTGGGGGCCGAGGTGTCCGGCTGGTCGGTCGGGGATCCCGTCTGCGCGCTGCTGGCCGGCGGCGGCTATGCCGAATATTGCGTCGCGCCGGCCGCGCAATGCCTGCCGGTGCCGGACGGCCTGTCCATGGCCGAGGCGGCGGCGCTGCCGGAAACCTTCTTCACCGTCTGGTCGAACGTGTTCGAGCGCGGCCGGCTGCGCGCGGGCGAGACGCTGCTGGTGCACGGCGGCGCGTCGGGAATCGGAACGACGGCGATCCAGCTCGGCAAGGCGGTGGGCGCGCGGGTCCTTACCACCGTGCGCGGCGCGGGCAAGCTGCGGGCCTGCCTCGACCTCGGCGCCGACCGGGCCATCGACTACACGGCGGAGGATTTCGCCGCCGTGGTGAAGGAGGTTACGGACGGGAAGGGCGCCGACGTGGTGCTGGACATCGTCGGCGGCGACTATCTGGCGCGCAGCATCGACTGCATGGCGGTGGAGGGGCGCTATGTGGTGATCGGCTTCGTGCGCGGGCCGAAGGCGGAGGTCAACCTGTTCCCGGTGATGGCCAAGCGTCTGACGCTGACCGGATCAACCCTGCGGGCGCGGCCCGTCGCCTACAAGCAGGCACTGGCCGAACAGCTGCGCGAAACGGTCTGGCCGCTGATCGCGGCGGGGCGGGTCAGGCCGGTGGTCTTTGAGACGTTCCCCCTGGCCTCCGCCGCCGAGGCGCACCGCCTGATGGAGAGCAACCAGCACATCGGCAAGATCGTGCTGGCGGTCCGGGCGTGAAAACGGAAAAGGGCGCGATTCTGTACCGCGCCCTTTTCCATAGTTCGACGGCTGTTCCCTGGGCGGCTATTCGGCGGGCTGGGCGGTCAGGCACTCCGCCGGGCGCCGGTCGCCGTTGACGAAGCGGGCGCGCATCGGCTTCAGAACGAACAGCGCCAGGATCGCGGCAAGCGCGTTGACCGACGCGGCGAGATAGAACACCACCATCCAGCCCCCCGTCGCGTCGGCGATGATGTTGCCGAACGGGATCAGGAGCGCCGCCGTGCCCTTGGCAGTGTACAGCATGCCGGCGTTTGTGGTCGCGTACTTCGACCCGAAGGTGTCACCGCAGCAGGCCGGGAACAGGCTGTAGATCTCGCCCCAGGCGAAGAACACCAGACCCGTCAGCACCACGAAAGCGATCGGATCGCGCCCGTAGACGCTGAGCGCGACGATGCCCGCCGCCTCGATGGTGAAGGCGATGAACATGGTGTTCTCGCGGCCGATGTGGTCCGACACCCAGCCGAAGAAGGGGCGCGTCAGCCCGTTGAGCACGCGGTCGATGGACAGGGCGAAGGTCAGCGCCGGCAAAGTCAGCCCCAGGATGGACACCGGCACGCCGTCCAGTTGGAAATCCTTGGCGATGGGGCCGAGCTGGGCGGTGGCCATCAGGCCGCCGGCGGCCACCATGGTGAACATCAGGTACATGACCCAGAACACCGGCGTCCTGACCATCTGCGCCGGCGTGCAGCTCTCGCGGTTCTGCACCACCAGCGCCTTGCTCACCTGCGGCACCTGTCCGTGCTTGGGCTCCTTCAGGAACCAGCCGAGCAGGAAGACGACGGCGCCCTGGCCGATGCCGAAATACAGGAAGGTCACCTCGTAGCCGGAGGCGTGGATCATGTTGGCGATCGGCACCACGGTCAGCGCCGAGCCGGCGCCGAAGCCGGCGGCGGTCAGGCCGGCGGCCAGCCCGCGGCGGTCGGGGAACCATTTCAGCGCGTTGCCCACGCAGGTGCCGTACACGCCGCCCGCCCCGATGCCGCCGATGGCCGCGCCGAGATAGAGCAGCAACAGCGAGTCCGCGACCGAGTTGACGGCCCAGGACACGGCGCACAGGACGCCGCCGAGCAGCACGACGATGCGCGGCCCGTACCGGTCGACGAACCAGCCCTCGACCGGGACCAGCCAGGTTTCCGTGACCACGAAGATGGTGAAGGCCACCTGAATGGCCGCGAGGCCCCAGCCATGTTTTTCGCTGATGGGTTCGACGAACAGGGTCCAGCCATATTGCAGATTGGCGATCATCGACATGCAGATGACGCCGATCAGCAATTGGACCCATCGCGCAGCGTGCGGCCCGGCCGCGCGTGCATCGACTTGCCGCATTTGGTTCCTCCCCGGATACCTCTTGAACGACTTTTTATTTGATTTTTATTGTCTTTTGAGCGGAGGCCGCGTCTGGGCTTGATCCCCGTCTGCATGGAACGCCGCCTCTGGCATGCCAAACTCGGTATTCCTTGGCCGCAGAACGTGAGTGTGCCCAACAATTGCCGACAGCAACAACCTAGCTTGTCGGCTAGGACTCCCATTCCCTAGGCTAAACCAAAAGGATATGACGTTTGGGGGGGGCTAGAGGACCAGTACCGCGCGGAAATCGTTGACGTTGGTCAGGGTGGGGCCGGTAATCAGCAGGTCGCCCAGCGCGCTGAAGAATCCGTAACCGTCGTTGTCGGCCAGCCGCTCCTTGGCGCTGATGCCCAACTCGGCGGCGCGCGTGAGGGTGGCGGGGGAGAGCAGGGCGCCCGCGTTGTCCTCGGTTCCGTCGATGCCGTCGGTGTCGGCGGCCAGCGCGTGCACGCCGGGCAGCCCGTCCAGCGCGACGGCGAGCGCCAGCAGGAATTCCGCGTTGCGGCCGCCGCGCCCGTGGCCGCGCACGGTGACGGTCGTTTCGCCGCCGGACAGCAGAACGCAAGGGGCCGGGGCAGGCTGTCCATGGCCGACGATCTGCCGGGCGATCCCGGCATGGACCAGCGCCACCTCGCGGGACTCGCCCTCCAGCGCGTTGCCGAGGATGACCGGGGTGACTCCGGCCCGGCGCGCGACCTCGGCGGCGCGCTCCAGGGCCATCTGCGGTGTGGCGACCAGGACCGTGCGCGCGGCGGCAAGGCGCGGGTCGCCGGGCTTCGGGGTCTCGTCGCGCCCGGCCAGCAGATGGTCCATCACGGATTTCGGCGGGTCGATGCGGTATTTCTCCAGCACGGCCAGCGCGTCGGCGGTGCTGGTCGGATCGGGCACCGTCGGGCCGGAGGCGATGACCGACAGGTCGTCGCCCGGCACGTCGGAGATGACCAGCGAGACCAGCCGCGCCCGGGTCGCCGCCGCCAGCCGCCCGCCCTTGATGGACGAGAGGTGTTTGCGCACACAGTTCATCTCGCCGATGTTGGCGCCGGAGCGCAGCAGCGCCTTGGACACCGCCTGCTTGTCGGCCATGGTCAGGCCGGGCGCCGGCAGCGCCAGCAGGGCCGATCCGCCGCCGGAAATCAGGCAGA
>JAEZID010000557.1 GCA_023416195.1 Pseudomonadota bacterium
GCGCGCGCCCGCCCGGTGCTGGACGCGCTGGGGGCGCGCGCCGTGGATCTGACCGGCCGCACCGACCCGCTGACGGCGGCGGCCTGCGTGCGGCGGGCGGCGCTCTACGTCGGCAACGACTCCGGCCTGATGCACATCGCGGCGGCGGCCGGCACGCCGACGCTCGGCCTGTTCGGACCGGGCTTTCCGGAGACCTACGGGCCGTGGGGCGCACGGGCGCGCACGGTGATCAGCACCGTGCCGCGCGACGAGCTGCTGGCCCGCCAGAAGGCCAGCCCGGCGGCCAGCGGGCTGATGGACGGCATCGCCGTGGCGGCGGTGGAGGCGGCGGCGCGGGAGCTTCTCCGGCCAGTCGCGCGGCGCCGGGGCGAAGTTGTGGCAAATGCTTGCAAAGCGTCGGAAATAGGTCCCTCAAGTTGACAAAAGTCGGCGGATCGCCGACAATCGCTGCTGCCCAAGTGAGGGGGTGCGACGCCTGGATGTGGCGAACATGCACCCTGGTTTGACGGGCTGCACCGAGGGTTTGGAATGAAGCCGACACCGAAATACGCAAGCAAGCCGACCTCGGACGATCCGCGCGACGTCGAAGCGTGGGCGCTGGCGGAGGCGGCGCGCCGCCTGATCGACGCCGGCCGCAATCCGGGCAACACCGAAGCCCTCCAGGCCGCCCTGCAATTGAATCAGCGCCTGTGGACGATCTTCCAGGCCGCGATGACCGAGGACGACTGCCAGCATCCTCCGGAGGTGCGGACGAACATCGCCGCCCTCTCGCTGCTGGTGGATCGCGAGACCATCGCGCGCCTCGTCGATCTGGACGGGACCAAGCTGGACACGCTCGTGAGCATCAACCGCCAGGTCGCCAGCGGCCTGACCGCCCAGCGCGAGGCGCTTCTCGCCGCGCAGCAGGCCGGCGCGGCCGCTCCGGCCCAGGCTCCGCAGGCGGTTCCGGCGCAGGCCGGGATGCCCCGCCCGCCGGTCGCTCCGCCCACCGCGGCCCCCGACGGACCGCCGATCCATCGCGAAGGTCTGCGGATTTCGATCTGAGGAATACGGACGACAAGAAAGGCGGCGCTCCCTGGGGGCGCCGCTTTTGTTTTGGGTGTCGCCGTTCCTGACAGGGTCGGGATGGACGCGATTCACCACCAAGACACATAGACACCAGGATTTTCACAAAGGAGTGCCGGCCTCGCCTGCGACGCACGCGGAGCGGGCGGCCCTTTGTGACCTTCTTTGTGTCTTGGTGGTGAATCGTCGGCGTGGCGACAGCTTGTCCGGTCTGGCGCCCGCCTCCCATACGGAAAAGGGCTTTGACGATCACGCGATGTAGTTCAGCAGGGACAGTTTCTGGGTCTGGCCGGCGACGGTGTAGGCCGCTTCCAGCGCGTTCATGGAGGCGCGCAGGCGGGCGGCCACTTCGGTCTCGTCGATGCCCTCGATCTTGGCGACGCGCTCGGTCACGGTGGCCATCGCATCCTTGTGGGCGGAGCTTTTCTGCTCCAGCGTCGAGAGATCGGAGGCGACCTTCGCGTGCACCGACCGCACCTCGTCCTTGGCCTGGGCCATCAACTCGCGGGACTTGGAGATGTACTCCTCGTACTTGCCGGGGTTGGAGGCGGCGACGTGCGCCATGCGGAAGGCGGTGATCAGCTTCTGGAAGGCGCGGTCGTCGCTGGTCACGCCGTAGGTCAGGCTCAGCCCGTCGTCCGCCGTCACGGCGGCTTTGTCGAAGGCCTTCGCGTTCTGCCGCTTTGTCAGATACTCGGTGTCGTAGAAGGGCAGGTCCGGCGGGTTCACGTAGGGGACGTCGGTGATCGGAAAGGCTTCCGAAGGCAGGGTCGCCACCGACACCGTGTTGTCGATGCTGCCGTTGATCGCCTTCGCCGAGGTGGAGAACAGCTGCTGCCGCGTCGGGTGGTTCGGGTCGAGGGGGGTGTTGCTGGTCAGTTCGATGGCCGGACCGACGCCGCCGATGGCGATCGGCGGGGCCGGATCGAGCTTGCCGAACTGTTCGCGCAGCTTGGCCGCGACCTGGGTCACGTCCGTGACGCCGCCGTTGTAGTCCTGCTCGCTCACCGTGTAGCGGACCGTGTATTCCTGATAGGGCGGCAGGTCGCGCGGCTCGTGCGGGTTCTCGTTGTAGTGCTTCTGGTTGTAGGGGTCGTCCGGATCGCCGACGGCCACCGTGAATTCGAAGGTATCGCCGATGTCCACGTCCACGCCGTGCAGCGAGAAGCTGTCGATCTGCGGCAGGCCCACGTCGAGCGGCGGTGGCAGCAAGGGGTCGGGCAGCGTGGCGTTCTGGGTGGTCTGCGGCGTGTCCAGGCTGTTTTCGATGGTCGTCCGGTTCTGAACCCGCGCCGTCACGTCGAACGGCTTGCCGGGCTCGTTGCCGACCATCGTGATGATGCCGTTGGCCTGCGACACGATCATCGGCAGGTTCAGGCTGCCGAGCTGGATCGCGCTGGCCATCGTCTGCGCGATGGCGCTCGCCACGTTGACCGTGTTGGCGACGCCGCTGGGGATCGTGTAGCTGGGCGGCGTGGGCGACTGGGGGATTTGCCCGTCGATGAACACGTCCAGGCTGTTGCCGTTGTTCGTGCACGAGATGATGTGGCCGCCGACCTTCAGCTCGTAATAATCGTCCTTCTCGGTCATGGGGCCGTTGAAGGTCACCTTGCTGGTCTGCTTCTGCGCCAGCAGGTCGCCCACCGGTTCCGTCGAATAGCGGGAGCCGGCGAAGAGATAGCGGTCGCCGAAACGCTCGTTCAGCATCTGTTGGATGTCGCGCAGCGCGCCCTCGACGCGCTCGCGCGTCTGGTCGGCCTGCGGCCAGGTCACCGTGAAGCTGCTGGAGGAGGCCGCCTGAAGCTTGTCGAAATTCAGGTTGAGGACCGCGCCCTCGCCGGGGCCGCCGGTGATCGCGAAGTTGTAGCCGCCGCCGTCGTTGGGCGGCACGGTCTTCAGGTTGAGGCTGCGCGTGGACGTGCCGCCCAGCCCGTCGCTGACCGTGATGTCGAAGGTCCCGTTCTCGCCGTTCTGCGACGGGACCGCCGTCACCGTGTAGCGCGCGTTCTGGGTGAACTTGGACTTGTCCGGGTCCACGGTCACCGACATCGCGTCGGGCTTGGCGTTGAAGGGCGAGGTGATGCTGGGCGGTCCCGGCTGGAAGGGCATCAGGTTGTTGCTCTGCCAGTCCGACGCCATCTTCTCCAGCTGGTCCAGCACGACGCTCGACGCCTTCACGCGCGGGAGCGCGGTGTCGATCTGCTGCACGTAGTTGTCGCGCTTCACCAGTTCCGCGCGAAGCTCCAGGAGCTTTTGCGTTTCCGCCCCGTACGCGTTGAGATCGACCGACTTCTTGCCGGTCGTCAGCTGTTGCGACAGGTCGTCCACCTTCTGCTGGCCCGCCGTCAGGTTGCGGACCAGACCCAGGTACTTGGCGTAGCTGCCAACTTGCGTGATCGTGCTCATCGGACGATCGCCTCCAGCGCGTCAAACATCGTATTGGTCACTTGCATGACCCGTGCCGAAGCGGCGTAGGACGTCTGAAGCTGTTGGAGGTTGGCGATTTCCTCGTCGATGTTCACGCCCGTGAAGGAGTGGTAGCGCTCCTCAAGGATCTGCTTGGCGTCCCGGTCGAACTCGTTGGCGGTCTTGACGGTCTTGGCCGCCGACATCCAGGAGCCGGTGATGTTGCTGGCCATGCTGCTGTAGGAGGAGTCGGACAGCTTCAGCCCGTCGGCTGAGAAGCTGCGGCCCGTGGCGGTCATCGCCTTGACCACGTCCCCGATCGCCGACTGTTTGATTTTTGCCTCGTTGTTCAACAGCTTAGCGTTCACCTGAAGGGTGAAGCGGTCCTCGCCGGTGAAGAACTGGTTGGCCTGTTCGCCGTCCAGCGCCGGGTTGGCGTTGTCGTAGGCGTCGCGGAAGCTGGTCGGCTCGCCGGGCTTGGTGGGGCCGGTGAACATCTTCGCGAACTCGTCCAGCTGCGAGCGCAGCTTGCGGATCACCTCGGCGGTCGGGTCGCCGTTGGCCGGCGCCGGCGGCTCGCGCCGGGAACCGTCGGCGCGCATGTTCAGCAGCGCCGCGATCTTGCCTTCGCGGATGTGATGGTTGATCGAGGTGACGTCGTTGCCGGTCACTAGGTTGATGTTGCCGCCGTCGAAGGAAAGATTTGCCGGTTCGGCATCGACCAGCGCCTGGCCCGACGCGGTGAAGATGGCCACGCGGCCGTCCGGACGCTCCACCGTGCGGACGCCGATGTAGGTGTTCAGCTCCTTGATGAGGTTGTCGCGCTTGTCGGCCACCTCGTTCGCGGCCGAGCCGTAGCCCTGCAGCGAAACGATGTCGCGGTTGATGCGGTCGATGTCCTTCAGGAGGCGGTTGACCTCCTTCACCGAGGTGTCGATGTCGGTCCGCATCTCGCGGTCCAGGTCCTCGACGCCCGTGGACACCCGGACGATCTCGCGGGCGAAGGTGTCGGCCGCCTGCACCAGCTGGTACTGGGCGACTTCGCTTTCCGGCGAGGTCTCCACCGCCTTCCAGGCGGCTTCGAGGTTGCTGGCGTAGGTGTTGAGCTGCGGGTTGCCGTTGGTCGTCCGCATCAGGTCGCCCAGCTTCTGCATGTACTCGGACTTGGTGGCCGAGGTGCCGTCGCGGGCGGTGAGATCCTCGACCTGGGCGCGCATGGCCTGGTCGACTTCACGGCGGTACTGGGTGGTGAGCACGAACCCGCTGCGGTCCACCACCTGACCCACGGTGTGGCGGGTGCGGGAGGGATCGTCGGCGCGGGCGACGTTGTCCGAGACCACCTTCACCTGGGCCTGGACAGCGCGCAGGCCAGCCGTCGCACTACCAATGGCGCTGAAGAGGGACATGGTCGTTGGACCTTTCGTCTGCGGGGGAGGCGGGCTGGCCGCGCCTCACGCGGCCAGCCTGTCAGGAGCGGGCGCTTAGCGCTTCAGGCCGAGGACTTCCTGAAGCATCTCGTCGGAGGTCGTGACGATCTTCGTGTTCGCGGAGTAGGTCCGCTGGGTCACGATCAGCTTGGTGAACTCGTCGGCGATGTCGACGTTGGAGCCTTCCACGCTGTTCGCGATGACCGCGCCGGCGCCGTTGGTCTCCGGATCGTTGAAGTTCGGCCTGCCCGCGTCCTCGCTTTCCAGGAACACGCCGCCGGCCTCGCGGCGCAGCGCGTTGGCGTTGTTGAAGGTGACGATCGGAACCTTCGCGATGACCTTGCTGCGGCCGTTGTCGTAGTTGACCACCACGTTGCCGTTGTCGCCGAACACCACGTCCTTGAACTGGCCGCGCGGCGCGCCGTTCTGGATAAGCTGCGTGACGTTCATCTGTTCGCCCGCGTACTGCGTCAGGCCGCCGGGGCGCTGGAACTGGCCCATGTTCAGCTTGATCACCTGCGGACCGAAGCCGTAGTCCACCGTGAAGGTGATCGTGGCGTCGGTGCCGGCCGACTGGGTCGCGGCGGACACCGCCGTGCCGGTGCCGACCAGCGCGGTCGAGATGCCGGTCAGCGTGCCCACCGATTCCGGCGTCGTGCCGAAGGTCAGGCCGATGTGCGCCGGGGTCTGGCCGGCCACGCAGGTCTGCGTCAGCGTGAACTGCGGCGAGGGCGCGTCGGAGACCGACGCCGTCGCCGCCGGGTCGCTGGTGACGTTCAGCGTGGTGCCGGAGACGGTCGCGGTGCCGCCGTTCGCATTGATCTGGGCCGCGAAGTAGTTCAGCACGTCGGCCGGGGTCCGGTAGGTGCCGATGTTGCTGGCGGTCAGCTTCAGCGAGAAGTTGCCGTGCGTCGTGTTCACCGTGTAGGTGTCGCCCACGTCCACGGTGGAGCCGCCCAGCGTCAGCGCACCGGTACCGGTGAAGGTGTTGGGGTAGGCCGGGTTGTCCGGGGTCTTGGAGATGATCGTGATCACGCCGCCCTGCGCCGTCGCGGTGACCGGCAGCGAGGTGTTGGAGTTGATCTTGTTCGCCAGCGCGGCGGAGATGTCCTCCATGCTCATCTCGTCGCCGGTGGTGCTGTAGGTCACCGGCGTTCCGTTGATGCTGAGCGAGTACATCGTGCCGACGTCGCCCGGCGTACCGGTCAGCGTGACCGTGCGGCGCTGGCGCACGCCGGCCACGTTGGCGGTGGAGAAAACGCCGGTCATCGAGTTCGACGCGGTGGAGGAGTTCGACACGCCCGCCGACGACACGAAGGTGCTGCCCGCCGTGTTGTCCTGGATGCTGAGCACGCCGCCCTGCGCCGTCGCGGTCACGCCGAGGCCCTTCGCGTTGAGGCGGTTGGCCAGTTCCTGCACCACGCCGGTGATGTTCTCGTAGGTGGCGTAGGTTTGGGCGGTGACCGTCACGGTGACTTCGGTGTCCGTGCCGTTGTCGACGCGGATCCGGTAGACGTCGCCGATGTCGATTTGCGACTGCGGGAAGGTGTACTTGTTCATCTGGCCGGCCGTGGGGGTCGCGGCGGTGATGCCGGCGCCCGACGTGTCGGTGATCGTCGGCCCCAGGATGGTGTTCCAGGTCGGCGTGGTGCTCTCGACGCTCTGGCTCACCTTGAAGGGCGTGCCGGGGTTGCGGGCCTGCAGGTGAATGACGTTGCCCGTCACCGTCGCCATGACCGGCGCCGACGGCGAGGCCGAGTTGATCTGGTTCGCCAGCGCGCCGGCTAGGCCCGAATAGGTGTTCAGCGACGCGACGTTGTCCTTCGTCACCTTCAGGCTGTAGGTCGTGCCGTCGACGACCACCTTGTAGGTTTCGCCGATGCGCAGGTTGTCCTGGCCGTTGTTCGAGGCGGCGCCCGTGCCGCCGATGACCACCGCGTTGACCTGGGCCACCGGCGTGACGCCGGCGATGTTCTGGCCGAAGGTGATGGTCGCCGGGTAGCCGGCGAAGCTGCCGTCCACCGGCTTGGTGTTGGAGCCGGGCGCGTCCAGGATCAGGCGCCAGTCGTTGGAGCCCTGCTGGCGCCACTTGAAGTTGACGGTGCGCGAGTTGCCCTGCGTGTCGAAGATCTGGATGCTCGAATCCGGCACCGTCTCGCCCTTGGGCGGGGTCGCCGGCAGGTTGGCCGACAGGTCCACCTGGGAGGTGGAGACGGGCTTGTCGATCAGGGCGTTGACCTGGATCGGCGCCACCTGGTCCTTCTTCAGCTGCCCGGTCAGCGGATCAACCAGCCAGCCGTTCAGCGCGTAGCCCGCGCTGTTGACCAGATAGCGGCTCTTGTCCAGTTCGAAGTCGCCGGTGCGGGTGTAGTAGCTGCTGGACGCGGCGAGCGTGCCCGTCTGCGTCTGCACCGTCGACGAGCCCTGCTGGACGCCCAGCTTGGTGACGCTGAAGAAGCCTTGCCCCTGGATCGCGACGTTCGTCGGGCTCTGCACCTGCGTGAGGTTGCCCTGGATGTTGTTCATGAAGACGGGCTGCGCGGTGACGCCGCCCGGCGCGTGCAGCCGCTGGTTGGACTGCAAAACCAGGGTCTCGAACGCCGTGTTGACCCGCTTGTAGCCGATCGTGGACGCGTTCGCGATGTTGTCCGAGATGTGACCAAGCGCCTTCGACTGGGCGTTCAGGCCGAGGACGGCGGTTGTCATCGATCCGAAAATGCTCATGGCCAGGGATCTCCACGGAGAAGGGCAAACTGTTCTTGCGCCCTATCTAGCAAGGAGGATGCCAACCCGAGCGATCGGAGAAGATTGTTGATTTTTAAAGGTTTTTCCGAGGGGAGGGGCGGTCTGGCCGCTTTTTGCCGGGGGCACTGGGTAAGTTTCGCCTAGTGCCCCACGATCGGGGAGGGGCAGAAAGATCCGGTCCCGTCCCCGTCCCCGGCCCGCGTCAGCCGCGATGCCGGTCCAGCAGGTCCCGCCCGTAGGCGAGCAGGCGGTCCACCGACTGGTGGCGGGTGTCGATGGCGGCGTAGCGGCGCTGTGCAGCCTCCGACTCCTCGTCGCGGAAATCGCGGTCGTGGTACAGGCGCTTGGCCCGCTCGATGAAGGCGTCCCAGCCGTCCACGGCCCGTTCGGTCCCGACCACGGCGGCGACGTCGCCCTGGTTCAGCGTGACGACCGGCAGCCCGTCGGCCAGCGCGTAGGCGGCGCTGCCCCCGCCGCCCTGGCGCGGCGGGTTAAGATAGGCGCCGGCCAGCCGGTAGAGCGACCGGATCTCGGCGACGAAGCCCAACGGGCGCAACCGCCCGGCGTGCCGCGCGGTGGCGAGCCGGCTGGGCAGCGTCCGCACCGGGCCGGCGAAGGCCACCACCGCGCGCGGGCAGAGGTCGAGCAGCGTGTCGAGCCGGTCCACGAAACCCTGGTCCACCTCCTGGTCCAGCCGCCCGCCGACCACCACGAACAGGAAGCCGTCGTCCGGCAACCCGAAGGCGGCGCGGCTGGCGGCGCTGTTCTGCGCCGGGGCGGAGAAGCCGAAGCGGAAAGGGCGGAACTGGGCGGCGTAGGGCGCGCGGTATTCCTCCGGCAGGCCGGCGGTCGGGTCCCCGTCGTCGTAGCCCAGCACGATGTCGGCCAGCGAGATGGTCAGGCCGCTGGTGGTCGGCAGGCAGATGGTCGGCCGCACCCCGGCGAACAGGTCGGCGGCGATCACCGAACCGCCGAAGGACACCACCAGATCGGGGTCGAACCCGTCGATGGTCTCGACGAGGCCGCGGATCTTGTCCTCCGACAGGCTGCGCTCCACCGACGACCAGACCGCCACCGTGTGGCCGTCCTGGGTAATCGGCGTGTGCCCGGCCAGCGCGTCCGACACCGCCGCCGTGAAGGGCGGAACGAAGGCGTTGAAGGGCACGCTGGGCATCAGGTTGCCGTTGACCAGCAGCACCTCGCAGCCGAAGGAATCCTGCAACAGCCGCGCGTAGTCGAAGGCGTCGCGCGAGGGCTGGTGCATCGGCATCAGAAACTGGTTGGTGACGATGACGACGCGCTGCGGCGCCGGGCGCGGGGCCGTGAAGGGCTTCGGCCGGACGCCGAGGCGGCGGCGCGTCTCGCCGACGATCCAGCGGTAGAAGCGCGGCAGGTCGTGGGTGTTGAAGGCTGCCGCGCGGGTCGGCAGGGCACGGCCGAGGAACATCTGCCGGGTGATGCACCAGTAGGTGTAGTGCGCCACGTCCAGCGGCAGCCGGTCGCCGCCGTCCATCAGCAGGTGCAGCAGGCGCTCGTAATGGTAAAGGTCGCCGCTGAGGTGGAAGAGGATCGAGGTCTCCAGGATGAAGTCCTCGGTCAGCCGTTCCGCCGTCAGGGCGTCCAGCACCGCCGGGGCGACGGCCTTGCCGCCCTGGAGCAGCGTGTCGCACAGCGCGCCGATGCGCTCCAGCCGCTCGACGCCGCCGCTTTCCCGGCACAGCGCGCGCAGGTCGCGCAGGGCGACCTCCAGATAGGCTGGCGTCCGGTCGAAGGGCGAGGGCGTGGGCTGCGCGGCGGAAGCGGCGGGCGCGCCGGCAAGGCGCTGTTTCGCTTCGGCGTGGTTGGGGTCGCGCTCAAGGCAGCGGGCGAAGGCGTCCAGGGCCTCCGGGGCGTGGCCCTGCGCCTCCAGTGCGAGGCCCAGCCCGTACCAGGCGGGTGCCAGACCCTGGTTGCGCGCCAGCGCGCGGTTGAAGGCGTCCGCCGCCTCGGCCGGCTTGCCCTGGGCGATCAGAACCACGCCCAGATTTTGATAGGCGTCCACGAAGTTGGGGTCGAGTTCCACCGCGCGGGCGTGGCAGGCGGCGGCCCGGTCGAGCGCGCCGGTGGCCCGCAGCGCCTCGCCCAGGTTGCTGTGCGCGGCCGGGTTGCGGTCGTCCAGCGCGATGGCCCGGCCGATCACGTCGATGGCGGTGAAGGGATCGCCGGTCTGGTAGGCGATGACGCCGATCAGGTGGATGGCGTCGGCGCAGCGCTGGTCGGCGGCCAGGGCTTGCCGGTAGAGCGCCAGCGCGCTTTGCAGATCCCCCGCCTGATGCGCGGCCAAACCCTGGTTGAGAAGCGAAGCGGTGTCGGCCATGGGCGGGGGTACTCTTCAGGGCATGGGGAAGGATCGTGCGCCGGCACTATGCCATATGTCCGGCCGGTTTCCGCGCGGACGATGCGCTACAACGGATCCAGTGTGAGGAGAAAGGCATGGACCGCATCGAACAGGCGCTGATACCGCTGCTGGCCGCCGCCGTGCTGGGCCAGATACTGAGCGGCGTGCCGGTGCGGTGGGAGGCGGTCACCATGGCCTTCGCGCCGGCCGATCCGGCCGCCATCGTCATTCCGCCACCCGACCCGGCGCCCTCTCCACCGCCGGTCGCCCAGCGCGTCGCGGCCATGGCGTTGGACCCCTACGACTGCTTCTGCGGCGCGAATTGACCCTTACCACACGACCGGCGGCAAGGCGGCGACCTTCAGCGGCCCCAGGAACAGCGCGCGGTTCTGCACGGTCACCGGCGCGGTGATGACCGGTTCCCCGCCCGGACCGGCCGGGCGGGCGAGCATGGTCAGCAGGGTGCGGGCCAGCGCCACCTCCTTGGGCCGCAACTGGTTCTGCACGGCGTCCAGCACGGCCTGGGCGCCGCGCACCTCGGCGGTCAGGGCGGCCTGCGGCTGAAGCGCCCCGTCCAGCGCCAGCGTGCCGTTCATCGCCACCTTCAGCGGTCCCCAGTCGAGCGCCAGGTTGTCCAACTGCACCGTGCCGCCCTCGCGGCTCCAGGCCGACAGGCTGGCGGGCTCAGGCCGGGGCGGGCGGCCCAGCACGCGCGCCGACACCAGCGCCCGCTCCACCTTGCGGCCGAGCGAGCCGGGGGCTTCCTCCGGCAGATCGACCCCGGCGGCGACCACCGAGACGGACAGGCCGGTGTCGGTGTGAGCGGCCGGCGGTTCGGCCGGCTGGGTGGCGGTGATGTCCAGCGCGGCGACGGGCACCGGCTGCACGTCCGGCTGCGCGATCAGGTCGCTGAATCCCAGCCACAGTTCGGTCGGCTGGCCGGCCAGCGTCAGCGACAGGTTGCCCTGCCCGCCGCCCCTGGCCAGCAGGTCCAGCGGCGGCTGGCCCGCCTGCACCACGGACAGGCGCTGCTCGCCGGGCAGGGTCAGCGCGATGCGCGTGTGGTTCCAGGGCGGCGCCTCCGCGACCAGCCGCGCGCCGCGCCATTCCACCCCGCGCGTGGCGAGGTGCGGGGCCTCCAGCGTCGCGCGCAACGTCATGGGGAAGCCCGACACGGTCAGCCCCTTGTGCTCGACCAGGGCGCCTTCGGCCCGCCGTTCTTCCATCCAGGCGAGCACGCCGCGCTCGACGGCCGAGGCGGCCTGCCACCACCAGACCGAATAGGCGGCGGCCGCGACGACCGGGACCAGGGCGGCGAGACCGAGAAGCTTGCGAACGCGCATCTGTGGCATTTCCAATCTGTGGTCCCACATTATAGCGGGCGGTCGGGGGACCGTGCTAGTTTTGACCCTATCGGCGCGGGTTCGCGCCCACTGCGTTTCCTTGGGATATGCTGCTCGATACGCAATCGCCGGTCGCCAAAGGCTCAATCGCTGAACGTCCGGTCGCCGCGCCGACGCGCGCACCGGCGAACGCCCCCTGGATCGACGACATCGCCGTGACTCCCGGCGCCGAGCTGTGGGTCTTCGCCTACGGCTCGCTGATGTGGAATCCCGGTTTCCCGTTTCTGGAAAGCCGCCCGGCGCTCGTCACCGGCTATCACCGGCGCTTCTGCGTCTCCTCACAGCGCTATCGCGGCACGCCGGAACGGCCGGGGCTGGTGCTCGGCCTCGACCGTGGCGGTTCCTGCCGGGGCATCGCCTTCCGCGTGGCGCCCGACCATGCGCCCGCGACCCTGGATTACCTGTGGGAGCGGGAGATGATCAACCGCGTCTACCGGCCGAAGCTGCTGCCCGTGCGCCTGCGGGACGGCGGCGCGCCCGATGGGGACCGGACGGTGACCGCCTGCACCTTTGTCGTGGACCGCCGCCACGGCCAGTATTGCGGCTGTCTGGACGAGGCCGCCATGGCGCGGCGCATCGCCGGCTGCTGCGGCGAGCGCGGCCCGAACGTCGAATACCTCGCCAACACCGTCGCGCATTTGGAGGAGCTGGGCATCCGCGACGAGCGGCTGTTCCGCCTGCACGCCGCCGTGATGAACGCCTTGATGGCCGCCGAGACGGCGGCGGCCGGGTAAGGCCGCGCTGGCGCCGCGAGGCCGGCGCCCCATATGCAGGGGCATGCTGCCCCGTCTCATCGCCGTCCTGGCCTTCATCCTCGCCGCCGGTCCGGCCTTTGCCGCCGGCCTCCATCACGACCTCGACGTCACGCTCGACCCGGCCGCAAGGCGGCTGGACGCGGTGGACCGCCTGCGGCTGCCGCCGGGGACGCACACGCTGCGCCTCGCCCAGGGGTTGACCGTCAGCGAGGCCAGCGCCGCCGGCCGCCCCCTGGCCGTGGACCGCCGGGGCGACAGCCTGCGCCTGACCGTGCCGGAGGGATCGGATACCGTCGTGTTGCGCTACGCCGGCACCCTGCCGCCCTTCGACAAGGACACGCGCGGTTATCCCATGGCGGGGGAGGAGGGCGCCTATCTGCCCGGCGGCACGGGCTGGTTGCCGTCGAACGGCGACGAGCCGCCGACCTGGACCCTGTCCGTCCGCGTTCCGGCCCCCTTCACGGCGGTCGCCACCGGCCGCCTCGTCGGCGAGGCCCGCGAGAGCGGCGGTTACCGCGCCACCTTCGCCGAGGACCGCGGCGTCGAGGAACCCTCCCTCTTCGCCGGAGCGTGGGAGGTGAAGGAGCGCATGCACGGAGACCTTCGCCTGCGCGCCTATCTCCACCCCGAACAGGCCGCGCTCGCCGACGACTATCTGGACCTGACCGCGCGCACCATCGACGCGCAGTCCGAACGCATCGGCCCCTATCCCTTCGCTGGTTTCGCCATCGTCTCGGCGCCCCTGCCCGTGGGGCTCGGCTTTCCGGGGTTGACCTACATCGGCCGGCAGGTGCTGCCGCTGCCCTTCATCCGCGCGCAGTCGCTGCCCCACGAGATCCTGCACAACTGGTGGGGCAACGGCGTGCGGGTGGGCGAGGGCGGCAACTGGGCCGAGGGGCTGACCACCTTCATGGCCGACTACGCCGCCGCCGAGGCGCGCGGGCCGGAGGGGGCGCGCGCCATGCGGCTGGACTGGCTGCGCGACTACGCCGCGCTGCCGGCCGAGCGCGACTCCGCGCTCACCGCCTTCCGCGCCAAGACGCACGACGCCTCTCAGATCGTCGGCTACGGCAAGGCGGCGATGCTGTTCCACATGCTGCGCGCGGAGGTCGGGGAGGGTGCCTTCAACGACGGCATCCGCCGATTCTGGGACGACAATAAGTTCCGCGACGCCTCGTGGAGCGACCTGCGCCGCGCCATGGAAGCGGCGTCCGGCCGCGACCTCGCCCCCGTCTTCGCGCAATGGCTGGACCGGCCGGGCGCACCCACGCTGCAGCTGACCGAGGCGCACGCTAATGGCAACACCGTCACCGTCTCGCTGCGCCAGGGCTCCCCGATCTACGCGCTGACCGTCCCGCTGCTGATCGAGACCGCCGCCGGCCCCGAACGGCACAGCGTCCGCCTCGACGGGCGGGAGGCGACGGCCACCGTCCGCACCGCCGCCGCGCCGACGTCCGTCACGGTGGACCCCGCCTTCGACCTGTTCCGCCGTATGGCCCTCGGCGAGGCGCCGCCGACCCTGCGCGACGTGACGCTCGACCACGCCGCGAACTTCGTGATCGCCGCCGAGGGCGATGCGGCGGAATCCGCCCGCGCGCTGGCCGAACGGCTGGCCGACGGCAAGGCCCGCATCGTCGCCCCCGCCCGCGTCGGCTCGGCCGGTCCGCTCGCCCTGATCGG
This sequence comes from Pseudomonadota bacterium, assembly GCA_023416195.1. Lineage (GTDB taxonomy): Bacteria > Pseudomonadota > Alphaproteobacteria > Azospirillales > Azospirillaceae > Azospirillum. The sequence continues at coordinate 13,859 of JAEZID010000557.1, forward strand.
CACGACGGAGGGGGTGGAGCGCCTGCTCGGCGTCCTCCGCCTTCCCGGCACGCCGGAAAGCCTCGCCAGGCGCGGTTCCGCCCGCGTCTGGGCCTTCCGCACGCCGCAGGGGCGCGCCGTGCTCGCGGTGGCCGCCGACGATGCGGCGTCGTTGCAGGCCCTGCTGCGCCCGCTGCCCCATTACGGCCGCCAGAGCTGGCTGGTGTTCGAGGGCGCCAAGGCCGCCGACCGGGGCGTCTGGCCGGCGGGGGCAAGCCCGCTGCGTGCGTCTTTCGAATAAGTACGAAGGATCATCACCCGCCTTCGCCTGTTGAAAGGGGAAAGACCGCGCGCTGTGCGCGCTTTGCGGGAGGGCAAGCTATGTCACGGACAGTGAAGGCCACTCTGGCCGGTTTGGGCGTGCTGGGCATGGCGGCGGCGTTCGCGCTGCCGGCGGCGGCCTCGCCGGGCGACATCCACACGGTGACGGGCGAGAAGGTCAACCTGCGCGCCGCCCCATCGGACGACGCCTCGATCCGCTCCACCGTCACGCGCGGCGACGAGGTGATCGAGCTGAAGCAGGAAGGCAACTGGATCGGTGTGCGGTCGCTGCGCACCGGCGAGGAAGGCTGGGTCTTCTCCGAACTCGTCAAGCGGCGCACCCCCAGCACGCTGAGCGGCGGCACGGGGGGCGGCACCGGCAGCGTGTCGGACGCCGGGTTCGGGCGCATCTCCTCGGGCTTCGACGGCCTGCTGGGCAACATCAACAACCAGCTCGGCTACCGCTTCGCCGAACGGGTGGAGCAGACCAGCAACGGCGGCCTGCGTGTCATCCCGACCCAGGAATGGCTCTACAACACCAGCCGTGACGGCAAGATGTACGCGGCGCTCGCCCTGTACCAGATGTGGAAGAACCACAACAACGGCCGTCCGGTGAACGTGGCGTTGGGCTCGCCGGGATCCGCCGCCATCGGCATCGAGGACACCAACCGCGGACCGGAATGGACCCTGCCCATGGTCGGCTCGTCGCGCTGAGCCGTGTTTTTCAGCCCTCTCCCCTCTGGGGAGAGGGTGGCCCGGAGGGCCGGTGAGGGGGGTGCGCACAGCGAAGCGTTCGGCAAAAGCGCAACCCCCTCACCCTAACCCTCTCCCCAGAGGGGAGAGGGAACTTCGGCGGTGATTGCTCAGGCATTCCCGCCACATTTCTTGATTCGCATCAACGCCCGGTCCAGGCTGTTGCAGGCAAATGCCGCGACAGGAAGGCAGACGGGCAGGCCCCATGAAATACGTCGATGAATTCCGGAACGCGGAGCTTGCTCGCGGACTCGCCGCCGCCATCGCGCGGGAGGCGGCGCAACGGGGGGCGACCGGCCGTTCCTATCACCTGATGGAATTCTGCGGCGGGCACACTCACGCCATCTCGCGCTACGGCATCCCCGACCTGCTTCCGCCCAACGTGCGCATGATCCACGGGCCGGGCTGCCCGGTCTGCGTGCTGCCGGTCGGGCGCATCGACGACGCGATCCACATCGCCCGCCAGCCCGGCGTGATCCTCTGCACCTACGGCGACGTGCTGCGCGTCCCCGGCTCCGGCCGCCTCAGCCTGCTGAAGGCCAAGGCGCAGGGCGCCGACGTGCGCATGGTCCTGTCCACCATGGACGCCCTGCGCATCGCCGAGGAGAATCCCGGCCGCGAGGTCGTCTTCTTCGCCATAGGCTTCGAGACGACCACCCCGCCGACCGCGCTGGCCATCCGCGCCGCGCAGGCCAAGAATCTCAAGAACTTCACCATCTTCTGCAACCACGTCCTCACCCCCTCGGCCATCGCCAACATCCTGGAAAGCCCGGAGGTGCGGGACCTGGGCACGGTGCCGCTCGACGGATTCGTCGGCCCGGCGCACGTCTCCGTCATCATCGGCAGCCGCCCCTACGAATATTTCGCCGAGGAGTACCAGAAGCCCGTCGTCGTCGCGGGGTTCGAACCGCTGGACGTGCTCCAGGCCATCCTGATGCTGGTCCGCCAGATCAACGAGGGGCGGGCGGAGGTGGAGAACCAGTTCACCCGCGCCGTGACCCGCGAGGGCAACCGCAAGGCCCAGACCCTGGTCGCCGACGTGTTCGAGATGCGCCGATCCTTCGAATGGCGCGGCCTGGGCGTCGTGCCCTACAGCGGCCTGCGCATCAAGGACGCCTACGCGGAGTTCGACGCCGAACGGCGCTTCACCGTGCCCGGCCGCTCGGTCGCCGACCACAAGGGCTGCGACTGCGGCGAGATCCTGCGCGGGCGCAAGGCCCCCACCGACTGCGCGCTGTTCGGCACCGGCTGCACACCGGAGAACCCGGTGGGCTCCTGCATGGTGTCGTCGGAGGGAGCCTGCGCCGCACACTATACCTA
>JAEZID010000263.1 GCA_023416195.1 Pseudomonadota bacterium
GCGGGCACCACATCAACGTCAACGTGTTCGACCGCGAGACGCTGCTGCACGCCATGGATCATCCGGAGCTGTACCCGCAGCTGACCATCCGGGTGTCCGGCTACGCGGTGAACTTCATCAAGCTCACTCGCGAGCAGCAGTTGGACGTCATTAACCGCACCTTCCACGGCGCGCATTGATCGTCGGTTGAGAAAAAAAAGGGGCGGCCTTCGGGCCGCCCTTTCCTTTTATGCCGACCCCTGAAGGTCTTCCCGGATGCCCAGCGCCTGCATGCGCTCGTAGAGCGACGCGCGGGAGATGCCCAGCAGCTTGGCCGCCTGGGCCTTGACGCCGCCGGTGCGGGCCAGCGCGCCGAGGATGGCCGCGCGCTCGGTGTCCTTCAGCACGTCGTTGAGCGGCCGGGGGCTGCCGCCCGCCGACCGCAGCATGGCCGTGGAGGCAGCCACTTCCGCAGCGCCGTCCGGCTCATCGCCCAGGGAGGGAGGCAACGCGGCGCGGATGTGCTCGGCGGTCAGCGTCGGGTCGTCGGACATCGCCACGACCCGCTCCAGCACGTTGTGAAGTTCGCGCACGTTGCCCGGCCAGTCGTGCGCCTCCAGCGCCGCGACGGCCTCCGGCAGCAGTTCCCGCGACGGGGTGCTGGAGGCGAGCGCCAGCTCGTCCAGGATGCGGTCGGCGATGCTGCCGATGTCCTCCGCGCGTTCGCGCAAGGGGGGCAGGGTGATCGGGACCACGTTCAGCCGGTAATAGAGGTCCGCCCGGAACTGCTTGTCCCGGACCAGCGCCGCCAGATCGCGGCTGGTCGCCGCGACGATGCGCAGATCGACGCGCACCACCTTGTTGGAGCCGACCGCCTCGAACTCCCGCTCCTGAAGCACGCGCAGCAGCTTGGCCTGGAGGGGCAGGGGCATGTCGCCGATCTCGTCCAGGAACAGGGTGCCGCCGTTGGCCAGCTGGAACTTGCCTTCGCGCATGCGCCGGTCGGCGCCGGTGAAGGCGCCCGGCGCGACGCCGAACAGCTCCGCCTCCAGCAGGTTTTCCGGGATGGCCGCCACGTTCACGCCGACGAAGGGCGCGTCGGCGCGCGGGCTGGCCGCGTGGACGGCGTGGGCCAGCAGCTCCTTGCCCGTGCCGGTCTCGCCCAGCAGCAGCACCGTGGAGTCCATCTGGGCCGCGCGGCGGGCGAGCCGCTTGACCTCGCGCATGGAATCGCTGTTGCCGATCATCTGCGACAGGGAGTATTTGGCCCGCCGCTCGTGCGCCAGCTCCTGCCGGGTGCGGGTCAGCTCGTCCTGCAATTTCTGGTATTTGGACATGAGCGGACGCAGCCGGTCGGCGCGGTCGAACAGCGCGAAGCCGATGGCGCCGATCAGTGAACCGTCCTCGTCGCGCAGCGGCAGGCGGGTGACGACGATGGTGCGCTTGCCCACGTCCATCAGGTCCAGAAGCATCGGCTGCCCGGTCTCCACCACGCGGCGCATCTGGCTGTTGGGGATGACCTCCTCCACCGGCTTTCCCAGCGTGTCCTTGGGATAGCCCAGAAGCTCCAGATAGCGTTCGCCGATCCAGGCGACGCGGGCATCCTTGTCCACCACGATCAGCCCGACGCAGGCGTCCGACAGGTGCTGGAACAGCGACTCCACGGCGCGGGCACGAAGATGATCGAAGTTGGGTTCGAGGCTCATGCCTTCTTCCTTCTTGGCGCTGACGGCTCACCCCACAGGTGGGGGCGGTCCAGCTCTCAATCCAGTGGATGGTATAGGCCAGTGGTCATGGCATGCAATTCGGGGAGGGCGGCGGAGATCCAGGGCCGTCCGGCCATCGTAACCCTTTTACCTCCAAATGCATCGCCACACACTGGAACCCGCCGCACCGCCCGTGGCGGGTTTCTTTTTGAATGCGGGGCGCTTGAAGCTTTCCATTGCCTGCCGCAAAAGTTTCCGCAATCCAACTCATCCGATCGTTCGTATATTCGCTTAACGGTTTTTCTGTTATCTCACCATCAAACATTTCTTCGGCGAACGGTCTGATGTATCTTTCACCAACACATCCCTGCGGTTTGCCTCCCGGCCTGTTGGGGGGCTGCCGTTCCTTCCAGCCGGTTCGCGGGCGCCAGATCACCGACCAGATCACCGAGAGGGCATGCTGCATCAGGCCGATCCGGGCGACCCGTCGTCGCCGTCCCGAGAGCAACTTCTCGTCGCCGTCGCCCGCGACCGGAACCAGGACGCGTTCCGGGCGCTGTTCCGCTATTTTGCCCCTCGCATCAAGGGGTACGTCCGCCAGCTCGGCGCCGACGACAGCGCGGCGGAAGAGCTGGTGCAGGACGTCATGCTGACCGTCTGGCAGCGGGCGGAAACCTTCGACCCGGCGATGGCCAGCGCGGCGACCTGGGTCTTCACCATCGCCCGCAACCGTCGCATCGACCGCGTCCGGCAGGATCGACGGCCGGAACTGCGGGCCGACGACATCGCGGTTCCCGACGACGTGCCGCAGCCCGACCATGAGGTCGAGACCGCCCAGGCCGCCTCCCGCCTGCGGACGGTGATCGGCGAACTGCCGCCTGAACAGGCGGAGGTTCTGCGGCTCGCCTATTACGAGGACAAGGTGCATTCGGAGATTTCCGCCGAGCGCGGCATTCCGCTGGGCACCGTGAAGACCCGCCTGCGTCTGGCCCTCGTCCGCCTGCGCCGCGCGATCGGGGAGGAGGCATGACCCGGATGCCCGCCCTCCACCCGGCGCCCGAACTGCTGCTCGACTACGCCGCCGGCAGCCTGCGCGAGGTTCAGGCCCTTCTCGTCGCCTCGCACCTCGCCTATTGCCCGCATTGCCGGCGCCAGGTGGCCGATTTCGAATCCCTCGGCGGCGTCCTGCTCGACGAGATTCCGGCCGAGCCCGTGTCCGATGGCCTGCTCGACGCCGTCATGGCCCGCCTGTCAGCGCCGGCACCGGCGCCCGCACCGGCGGAACCGGCCCGCAGTCTGCTCCCCGGTCCGTTGCGCCGCGCCGTCGGTGCCGAGCCCGAAGCGCTGGAGTGGGTCCGCGTCGTGCCGGGCGTCCATGTGTCCGCCTGGGCGCTCAGCGTCGGCACGGCGTCGGCCTGCCTGCTGCGCATGGGGCCGGGCCGTCGCGTTCCGGCGCACAAGCACACCGACAGCGAGATGCTGCTGGTGTTGCAGGGCGGCTATTCCGACGAGCACGGCCGCTACGCCGTGGGCGACGTCGCGGCCTACGAGCCGTACACGCCCCACCACGCCATCGGCGACCAGGACGGCGAATGCCTGTGCCTGCTGGTGCAGGACCAGCCCCTGGTCTTCACCGGCCCGCTCGGCTGGCTGCTGAATCGTGGGTTCCGGTTCTGAGGCGGACCGCCTCGTACCAGCACTTTGGCCAGAATTTCGGCGATGCCCAGAATCTCAGAGGTGGTCTGACGTGGGCGCGTTGTTCTTCGCGGCGTCCGTCCGCTATGCTGTCCCATACGCCCTCTGTCCTTGCGGTGCAGCATGCCGGTCTCCTACCTCCGCACCCTGTCGGGGAGCAAGCGGACGAGACGCGCCAACATCCATCTCGGGCTGTCGCTCGCCTTCGTCGCCGGCGCCATCAACGCCGGGGGCTTTCTGGCGGTCCTGCAATACACCTCGCACATGACCGGCATCCTGTCGTCCATGGCCGACAATCTGGTCCTGAGCAACCTGGCCGCCGTCGCGACCGGCCTGGCGTCCTTGACCGCCTTCGTCGCGGGCGCCGCCTATTCGACCATCCTCATCAACTGGGGCCGCCACCACCGGATGCGCAGCGAATACGCCTATCCGCTGTTCTGGGAGGCGCTGCTCCTCCTGTGTTTCGGGATCATGGGCCACGCCCTGGAACGGCATCAGGCGCTGGCCGTGCCCGTCACCGTCCTGCTGCTGTGCTTCATCATGGGGTTGCAGAACGCGATCATCAGCAAGATTTCCAAGTCCGAGATCCGTACGACCCACATGACCGGCATCGTGACGGACATCGGGATCGAACTGGGTAAGCTCTGCTACATCAACTCGCGGAAGGAATCCGCGCGCTACAAGCCCGTGCGCCCCAACTGGCCGAGGCTTTTTCTGCTGCTGTCGCTGCTGGCCTCCTTCTTCCTCGGCGGCGCGGCCGGGGCCGTAGGGTTCAAGCACGCGGGCTACGTGACCACCATTCCGCTCGCGATCTTCCTTATCTTCTTGGCGGTCGTCCCGCTGGTGGACGACGCGCGGCTGCGGACGCGTCTGCTGTTGCGCCATCGCGCCCACCAGCGCCGCGCTCACACGCCCCCGCCCATCGACCAATCCCAGACGTCATGACGGGGGGCATGACGACGCGCGTCATCCTCGACACCAACGTCTTCGTCGCGGCCGGCTTCAAGCCGCGGAGCGCGTCTGCCCGCATCGTCGCGGCGCTCCGGGAGGGGCGGTGCCGGCTGGTCTGGAATGAGGCGACGCGGTCGGAGGCCAAGGCCGTCCTCGGCCGCATCCCGCGCCTGTCGTGGGACGACGCATCCGCCCTCTTCACCCCGGCGGGAGAGTTCGCCGGCCCGGTCTTCCCCGACGCCTTCCCACAGGTCGCCGACCCGAACGACCGCAAGTTCGCCGCGCTGGGCGCCGCCACCGGCTGCCCGGTGGTCACCAGCGACGACCACCTCCTGGCCCATCGAGAAAGCTTTTCCTTCGCCGTTCTCACCCCGGCATCCTTTGTGGACCGCGAAGGGTTCGAAGGCTGACGTTCACCGGACGATGCTGCGCGGCTTGATGAAGATCGCCGCGACCTCCCGGTGAGCGTCCTTGACCCGCCGCTCGATGGTCGCGATGGCGTTTTCCACCGCGCCCGCCGTCATGCTGTCGGTGAAATCGACATCCATGGCGATCACCACCTGACGCGGGGCGAGGTGGACCGACAGCACCGGTTCCGCCCGTTCCACGCCGGGCATGTCCAAAGCCAGCGCCCTGATGGCGGCGATCAGTTCGGGCCGCGCGGCCTCGCCGATCAGCAACCCCTTGCTTTCCCGCGCCAGGAACATGGCGGTGCCCGCCAGCAGCGCGGCGATGGCCAGCGAGGCGACGCCGTCCAGCACGGGCAGGTCCAGCCGCTCCGCCGCCAGAGTCGCCACCAGGGCGATGAACAGCCCGATCAGCGCGGCGCTGTCCTCGAACAGCACGACGAAGGTGGTCGGATCCTTGCTTTTCCGCACCGCCTCCACATAGCCGAGGCTCCCCTTCGAGGCCCGGAATTCCCGCACGGCGACGCGCCAGGACAGGAACTCGAACAGCATGGACAACACCAGGACGACGTAACCGACCATCGGGTTGGCGATGGGGCGCGGGTCCAACACGCGGACGACACCTTCATAAGCCGACACCCCGGCGCCCAGCGCGAAGATCAGCAGCGAGACGATGAAGCTCCAGAAATAAAGCTCCCGCCCATAGCCGAGCGGGTGCGCCGCATCGGCCGGGCGCGCGGCCTGCCGCAGCCCATGGAGCAGCAGGATCTCGTTCGCGGTGTCCACCACAGAATGGACGCCCTCGCTCAGCATGGCGGAACTGCCGGTCATCGCCGCCGCGGCGAACTTTGTCACGGCGATCATCAGGTTGCCGGCCAGCGCCGCGTAGATGACCTTGCGGGAGGCGGTGGAGGACATGGGGCCGACGCCCTACGCCCCCGCCGCCCCGCCGTCTTCCGCCATACCGTCTTCCGCCCCACCGTCTTCCGCCATGCGCAGCAACCGGATCTCCGCCAGCAGGTCGTCCACGGCGGCCAGCGCGAAAGTCACCGACGCCTCGTCCACCAGCCGGCCATCCTTGATCTTCTCATGGACGGAGGCGATCACCACCTGCGGCCGGGCGATGACGCGCCCCATCATGCCGGCCAGCGTTTCCCGCATCTCGTGCTGGGCGCGCACGCCGCCGGTGAAGGCGGGGGAGGCGGTCATGATCAGGATCGGCTTGCCCTTGACCGGCGACCGCATGGCCGGGCGGGATGCCCAGTCCAGCGCGTTCTTCAGCACGCCGGACATGCCGTAATTGTACTCCGGCGAAATCACCACCAGCCCATCGCAGGCCCCGATCGCCGCGCGCATCGCCACCGGGGCCTCTGGGGTGTTCTCGGCGTCCAGGTCCGGGTCGTAGGGCGGGATGTCGTTCAGGGGAAAGATCGTCAGTTCCGCCTTGCCGGCCAGCCTCTCCTTCAGGGTCTCCAGCACAGTAGCGCAGTGGGAGTTGCGGCGGATGCTGCCTGACAGGCCGAGCAGGCGAAACGGTTGATTGGCGTTCATAATCGAATGTCCCGGGGCTGGCATACTCTCCGGTCCTGCAACCGATGAGCGGCGGCGAAGGCACGCGGCGCGAACTCCTTATGTCGTTTGATGGCCGCCCAACCCCAGCCCGGCCAGCCAATGGTCGAGCAGCGCCAGAATCTGGTCCGGCGGTTGATAGCCCCGCGTCACGGCGACGTAAGGACTGCCGTCGCCTTCCCCCGCCAGCAACGTGGGGAACCCGGTGATGCCGGCCCGTTGGGCGATCCCATAGTCGCCCCAGGTTGCCTGCTTGGCGTCCTCGCCACGGAAAAGGGCGAGAAACCCGTCGCGTTCTTCCCCAACCCTTTCGGCAAGATCGGCCAGAACCCGCTCGTCCGTCACGTCCTGGTTCGCCGCGTAGAAGGATGCTTGCACGAGATGCAGGTAATCGAGCGCCTTCGCCATTCCACTCCGCCGCACCACCACCACGGCGCGGGCCGCCGGATCGGTGTCGTAGACGAAGCCTTCGCGGTCGAAAAAGCTCAGGTCGAAGGGCTGGTTGGACGCCGCGTGCACATGCTCCCAATGGCTGCGGGTGGTCTGCTTGGACTTGTCGTCCATCGGCTTCGTGGTCTGGGGGCGCAGCCCGCCCATGACCAGCCGGATCGGCAGCCGCTCGTCGAAGCGGTGGCGGATCGCTTCGATCACCGGCGCGAAGCCCCAGCACCAGGAGCACATGGGATCGGCGACATAAACGAGATGCGGTCCGGCCATGGGGCACTCCTCTCAAAACCGCCGAATCCTGCCCACGATGACCAGCGCGATGCCACCGAGAATCGCCGCCGAGGCCAGGGCCAGCCGCATCGTGATCGTCTCCCCCAGCATCAGCGCGCCGCCGACGGCGGTGATCGCCGGAACGCTCAACTGCACCGACGCCGCGCGGGCCGCGCTCAGGCCGGGCAGGGCGGCGTACCAGATCGCGTAACCCACCCCCGACGCCAGCGCGCCCGACAGCACGGCGTACAGCAGCCCCACTGGATCCGGGTTCAGGCTGCCGGCCATGGGCAAGGCCAGCAGCAGTGCCAATGGCGCCGCGCGCAGGAAGTTCCCGGCGGTCGCCGCCAGCGGGGTCGTGCCGCTGCGCCGCCCCAGCAGGGAATAGGCGCCCCAGGCCGTACCGGCCACCAGCATCAGTGCGCTGCTGAAGGGCGGCGGCGCGGACACCCCCGGCGCCACCAGCACCACCAGCCCGGCCGAGGCCATGGCCAGCCCGGCCCACTGCGCGGGCGCCAGCCTCTCGCCCCGTATGAGCCCCGTGACGATCATCGTGGCCTGCACCGCGCCGAACAGCAACAGCGCCCCGGTCCCCGCCGGCAGGGAAACATAGGCGAAGGAAAAGGCCGCCGCGTAGGCCAGCAGCGCCACCGCCGCGCTCCAGTCCCCGCCGATGCGCCGCTCCTTGCTCGCGGTCATCGCCAGCAGGCAGAGGGTCGCCGCGCCCGCCAGGATGCGCACCAGCGTGAAGGTCGCCGGGTCGATGGCCGTGTGGGCCAGCGCCGACCGGCACAGGACGGAATTGGCGGCGAAGGCCAACATGGCCAAGGCGGTGAGCATCGCCACCTTCGCCGCCATGGCCTGGGTGGAGTCCGCCGCCGCACCTGCCGCGGATGTCTGCTGGTCCAACGTCGCCATGGCCCCGTCTCCCCCGTGTCTACCTATCACTAGGTAGGCATGGAGAAGGCCAAGCTGTCAAATCCCTCCCTCGCGGTATGATACGGGCGGCGCCCGTATCACCCTCTCAATCAATGCTATCGCATTGATCTGCCGGGTTTCACCGGCGGCGCTCAATGGAAGCGTTCAAGCGCCGCCGGTATGACCGTTCAATCCTGGGACAGCGCGTCGAGCAGCACGCCGATGGCGGCGTCGAAATGGGCCACGTCCTCGTGCACGCGGGCGATCAGCATCGCCCCTTCCAAACTGGCGACGAACAGCCGCGCGACCTGCGCGGGGGAGGCGTCCGGGTTCCAGCGCAGGCGGGCGCCCTCGGCGGCGATCTGTTTCTCCAGCCAATCGCCGCACGCGTCGAAGAAGTCGGCCAGTTCCCGCCGCGCCGGCTCCGGCAGGCCGGCGACCTCCGCCCCCATCATGCCGCACAGGCAGAATCGGTTCCCGGTGACCAGATGCGTGCGGAATAGGGCCACGAAACGCCGCATCCGCTCGCGGAAGTCGGCTTCGTCCTCGATGCGCGCCAGCGCCGATTCGGTCTCCGCGCGCTGCATCCGGACCAGCGCGACGGTCAGGTCGCCCTTGGACGGGAAGTGGTGGTGAACGCTGGCCGACTTGATGCCGATGTGCGCGGCGATGTCGCGAAAGCTGACGCCCGCGATTCCATGCACCTGCGCGATTTCCTTCGCGCGGCTGAGAATGCGTTCTTGAGTCTTGGGGGCCTGAGTGGTCTGGGCCATGGCCGGACAGTACGCCCCCGTCGCTTGGACAGCAAGCCTGCCGCATTTTCCGATTCCTTAAGGGCTTGGGCGCGATGGTGCGGCCATGGAACTGCCCCCCTCGCTCCGTGGCGCGGTTGACCGCGCGCTCGAAGGCATCAGCCTCGCCGACCTGAAACGCTCCGCCGACATTCTGTCGCAGCGCTACCGGGCGGAGGTGCGCGACGGCCGCATGCACCTGTCCGACGACATGGCCGCGCGCGCCTACCTCGCCACGCGGCTGCCCGCCACCTACGCCGCCGTACGCGCCGGCATGGAATTCGTCGCCGACCGGCGCCCCGGCTTCGCCCCGGTCACCGCGCTGGACGTCGGGGCCGGTCCCGGCACCGCCTTCTGGGCGGCCTCCGACTGCTGGCCGAGTCTCGACGACGCCCTGCTGATCGAAGGCAGCCCGGCGATCCGCGCCTGCGGCGAGGCCCTCTCGCGGGCGGCATCGCCGTCCCGCGTGGAGTGGCGCTCGGCCGACATCGTCACCGGTCTTCCCGACCTCGCCCCGCGCGATCTCGTGACGCTCGCCTATGTGCTGGACGAACTGTCCCCGGACGCCCGCGACCGGCTCGTGGACCGGCTGTGGTCGCTGACCGCCGACACGCTGCTGATCGTGGAGCCCGGCACGCCCGCCGGCTGGCAGCGCATCCTGCGCGCCCGCGACCGGCTGCTCGGCATGGGGGCGCATCTGATCGCGCCCTGCGTCCACGGCGCCGCCTGCCCGTTGACCGCGCCGGACTGGTGCCATTTCTCCCGCCGGGTCGCCCGCTCGCGCCTGCACCGCCAAGCGAAAGGCGCGGAGGTGCCGTGGGAGGATGAGAAATACACCTACGTCGCCGCCTCGCGCCATCCCGG
>JAEZID010000471.1 GCA_023416195.1 Pseudomonadota bacterium
GAGCTGGACCGCTGGGCGGCCCTGCCGGGCGTGGAACTTCCGGGGCACATCGCCGACGTGCGCGAGGTGTGGGCGCGCTGCCACATCGCCGTGCTCGCCTCGCGCCGCGAGGGACTGCCCAAGAGCCTGCTGGAGGCGGCGGCCTGCGGGCGCGCCATCGTGGCGACGGATGTGCCGGGCTGCCGCGAGGTGGCGCACGCGGGCGAGAACGCCCTGCTGGTGCCGCCCGACGACCCGGGGGCGCTGGCTGGCGCGCTGGAAACCCTGGTGCGGGACTCGGCCTTGCGTCAACGCTTCGGCACGGCGAGCCGGCGGCTGGTCGAATCCGACATGGCGTCCGACCGGGTCGGCGCGAAGACCGTCGAGCTGTACCGCACCCTGCTGAAGTCCGTTCGACCGGCGGCAAGCCCGGTCGCGGAGGTGTCATGAGCAGCCTTCTCGCCCTGCTGGGGGCCTTCGCGCTGTCCTGGCTGCTGACCGGGCGGGTGCTCGCCTATCTGCGGCACAGGGCGATTCTGGACCATCCGAACGACCGGTCCAGCCATTCTATCCCGACGCCGCGCGGCGGCGGATGGGGCGTCATGCTGACCCTGCTGCCCGCCTGGACGCTGATCGCCGTGGCGACCGGCGGGATCGTACAGGCTTTGCCGATCCTGGCGGGGGCGGCGGCGCTGATGGCGATTTCCTGGATCGACGACCGGCGCGGGCTGGGGCCGGCGCCGCGCTTCCTGACGCAGATCGCGGCGGTGGCGGCGGGCCTGAGCGCCCTGCCGGGCGACGGGCTGGTGTTTCAGGGCCTGCTGCCGCTGTGGGCGGACCGCCTGCTGGCCGCCGTCGGCTGGCTGTGGTTCGTCAACCTGTTCAACTTCATGGATGGCATCGACGGGCTGGCCGGCAGCGAAGCGGCGACGGTCGGCGCCGGCATGGCGCTGGTGGTCGCGGTCGGCGGGCTCGATCCGGGGCTGGGCCTCTACGGGCTGGCGGCGGCGGGCGCGGCGCTGGGTTTCCTGATGTGGAACTGGCACCCGGCCAAGCTCTTCATGGGCGACGTGGGCAGCGTGCCGCTGGGCTTCACGCTCGGCTGGCTGCTGCTGGCGGTGGCGGCGGGGGGCCTGTGGCCGGCGGCGCTGCTGGTGCCCGCCTACTTCCTGGCGGACGCGACCTTCACGCTGCTGCGCCGTCTGGCCGAGGGCAAGAAGGTCTGGCAGGCGCACCGCGAGCATTTCTACCAGAAGGCCACGCAGCGGGGCCGCAACCACGCCCAGGTCGTGCGGCTGGTGCTGGTACTGAACGCCGCGCTGGTGGCTTTGGCGGTGGTGTCGGTGCAGACGGGTTGGACGGTGCTGCCGGCGGGTGCTGCGGCGGTCGTGCTGCTGCTGGCCCTGCTGGCGCGCCCGGTCAAGGCGGCGGCATAAATGCGCATTCTCGTCACGGGGGCCAACGGGTTCGTCGGACGGACGGTGGTGCCGCTGCTGATCGAGCGCGGCCACACGGTCCGCGCCGTGGTGCGCAAGCCCGACACGGCGGTTCCGGGCGTGCGGGACGTGCTGTCCATCGGCGACATCGGCCCGACGACCAGTTGGGGCCGCGCGCTGGACGGCATGGAGGCGGTGGTGCATCTGGCCGCCCGCGTCCACGTCATGCGCGACACGGTGACCGACCCGCTGGCCGCCTTCCGCCGCGTGAACACCGCCGGCACCCGCGTGCTGGCCGAGGCGGCGGCCGCCGCCGGGGTGAAGCGCCTCATTTATCTCAGCAGCGTCAAGGCGCTGGCCGACGAGAGCCGGGACGAGGAGCTGAGCGAGGTCACCGAACCCGACCCGCATTCCCCCTATGGAATCTCCAAGCTGGAGGCCGAGCGGGCGCTCGCCGAAATCTCTACCCGCACGGGGCTGGAGGTGGTGGTGATCCGCCCGCCTCTGGTCTACGGCCCCGGCGTCGGCGGCAACTTCCGCACGCTGCTGTCGGCGGTGGACCGGGGCATCCCGTTGCCGCTGGGCGCGCTGGAGAACCGGCGCAGCCTGATCTTCGTGGGCAATCTGGCCGACGCCATCCGCGAATGCCTGACCCACCCGCAGGCGGCCGGCGGGCGTTTCCTGGTCCATGACGGCCGCCCGATGTCCACGGCGGAGCTGGTGCGCGCCATCGCCGACGCGCTGGGCAAGCCGGCGCGCCTGCTGCCGGTGCCGCCCTCCGTGCTGGCGCTGGGCGCCCGGCTGCTGCGGCGCCGCGCGATGTTCGACCGCGTCGCCGGAACGCTGGTGGTGGACGACGGCGCCATTCGCCGGGCGCTGAACTGGCGTCCGCCCTATTATCCAGCGTACGGCTTGCGCCAGACCGCCGAATGGTTCAAAGCTTCGCGCGGCTGAACGGCCCAAAGTCTTCGGTTTAAGGTTGAAGCGTATGCGCATCCCGTCCCCGCGGGCGTTCCTCGTCTACCTGCATGATCTGGCGATGACCGGCATCGCGCTGGTGGTGGCGCTTTACTTGCGCGTCGGCGCCCAGGCGTTCGACCATTTCCGGGATCCGCTGATCATCGGCCTGCCGATCCTGGTGGCGATCGCCGCCGTTGTGTTCCGCCTGTCCGGCCTGTACCGGGGCATCTGGCGGTACGCGTCGGTTCCCGACCTGTCCACGCTGCTGCGCGCGGTGTCGGTGGTGGTGCTCTGCTTCCTGCTGGTCCTGTTCATGGCGACGCGGCTGGAGTCCCTGCCCCGCTCCCTGCCTGTGATCCTGCGGTTCGTCATGGTGGTGCTGCTGGGGGGGCCGCGCTTCGCCTACCGCCTGTTCAAGGACCGCCGGCTTGGCCACCACGTCCTGGCCGACGACACGCCGCGCATTCCGGTGCTGCTGCTGGGCGTCGGGGATCCGGCGGAGCTGTTCATCCGCTCGCTCGACCAGAACGCCGGCGCCGCCTACCGGGTGGTCGGCATCCTCGACGAGAAGGACCGGCGCGTCGGCCACGCCGTCCGGGGCGTTCCCGTGCTGGGCGGCCCCGACGACCTGCCGCGCCTCGTGGAGGAGCTGGAGCGCAAGGGCGACCGCCCGCAGCGCCTGATCGTCACCAAGGGCCAGAACGAAATCCCCGGCGCCCTGCTGCGCGAGCTTCTGGACCAGGCCGAGTCCCTGGGCCTCGTGCTGTCGCGCCTGCCGAGCCTGACGGAGTTCAAATCGGCGCTTGGCGAAGGCAAGATCGAGGTGCGCCCGATCGCGCTGGAGGACCTGCTGGGCCGCCCGCAGGCGGTGCTGGACCGGGGCGCCATCGCCAGCCTCGTCACCGGCCGCCGCGTGCTGGTGACCGGGGCCGGCGGCACCATCGGCAGCGAGCTGGTCCGCCAGATCGCCGCGCTCGGCCCGGAAACGCTGGTGCTGGTCGATGCCGGCGAGTTCAACCTCTACAGCATCGAAATGGAGATCCGGGAGCGTTTCCCCGCGCTCGACCTCCATGCCGTGATTGCCGACGTGCGCGACCGCGACCGCATCTTCCGCGTCTTCCAGGAGCAGCGCCCGGCCATGGTGTTCCACGCCGCCGCGCTGAAGCACGTGCCGCTGGTGGAGGCCAACCCGACCGAGGGCGCCCTGACCAACATCATCGGCACGCGCAACGTGGCCGATGCGGCGCGGGCCGGCGGCTGTCAGGCGATGGTTCTGATCTCCACCGACAAGGCGATCCGCCCGACCAGCGTCATGGGCGCCACCAAGCGTTTCGCCGAATGCTATTGCCAGGCGCTGGACGTGCTGCCGCCGCGCGACGGGACGGAGACGGCGACCCGCTACATGACCGTGCGGTTCGGCAACGTGCTGGGCTCGTCGGGCTCCGTGGTGCCCCTGTTCACGCGCCAGCTCGCCAAGGGTGGGCCGCTGACCGTCACGCATCCGGACATGCGCCGCTACTTCATGACCGTGCGCGAGGCGGTGGAACTGGTGCTGCAAGCCTCGGCCCACGGCGTGGCGCGGGCGGAGGAGCGCGGCAAGGTGCTGGTGCTGGACATGGGCGAGCCGGTGAAGATCCTGGACCTCGCCCGCCAGATGATCCGGCTGGCCGGCTACCGCCCCGGCGAGGACATCAGGATCGAATTCACCGGCCTGCGCCCCGGCGAGAAGCTGTTCGAGGAGATCCTGACCAGCGCCGAGGCCCCATCGCGCACCGAGGCGGACGGCGTCTTCCTAGCCTCGCCGCGCGTCATCGACTACGCGCTCATCAACCGGGCGCTGGGCGAGATGGAAGCGGCGGCGCGGGGCGGCGACGCCGACCGCGTGCTGACGATCCTGTCCAACATCGTCCCCGATTTCCGGGCCGAAGAGGTGCTGCCGCAGGTCGGCACCCAGGGCTGAGCGGACGCTGTGCGGCGGAATGCATTTTTATCGCCGAAAGGCGTGCTTCCCCGCTTGCATCGTCCGAAAGCCTGTGGCATAACCCGCGCCACTTCGACGGGCCGCCACGGTGGTCCACGATGAACGGCCGAAGCGACACAGTTGATCGCCCGGTCCCGGCGCTGCCGTAGCTCAGTGGTAGAGCACTCCCTTGGTAAGGGAGAGGTCGAGAGTTCAATCCTCTCTGGCAGCACCATCCCCCTTCTTCCCCGCCTGTTTCAAACCGACCGTTTCTGCGGCGCCGGTTGACTGCGCGCGGAACGGTGTTTGCCTTTGCCAGGGCTTGACTGTTCTTCCGGCCCGGAGCTTCGAAAAGGCGAACACCTGCGCCCATGCGGCGAATGCCGTGCGCGATGACGGCATCGGTACGCCAGCCGGACCAGCGAGCGGACTGGCGCGCGACAGCGCCTTCCCCGGCACCGCCAGAGCGCCAGACGCGGCGCCAAGCCCCTTGGACGCCGCCTCAACGGCCGGCGCATCGCCGCGAGCCACATCCCCCACACGCGGACGGCCCAGCCCTGCCCCGCATCCCCTGTACGAGTGCGCGTGGACGGACACAGCCGCCCGCCGTCCGACATGCGCAGGGGGCGGATTCGCGGGCGCCACGCCCCAAAAGAAAACCGGCGCCCCGAGGGGCGCCGGTCGTCCTGGTCCGCATCACAGCGGCTGTCAGGTGGGCCGTCAGGTGCCCTGCGGTTCGGGGTCCATGCCACCGCTCTCTTTGGTGCCGGAGGTCGGCACCGACGCGCGGCGGCCGGAGCTGGGGGTCGGCTGCTTCGGCGGGGCGGCCGAGAAGCTCTCCCGGTCGTCGTCGCGGATCAGCGGCTCGCCGCGCAGCAGGCGCTGGATGTCCTCGCCGCTGAGGGTCTCATACTCCAGCAGGCCCTTGGCGACGGTGTGCAGCTGGTCGATGTTCTCCGTCAGGATGCGCCGGGCCTCGGAGTAGGCTTCGTCCACGATCCGGCGGATTTCCTCGTCCACCGTGCGGGCGGTGGCGTCGGACATGTTCTTGTGCTGGGTGACGGAGTGGCCGAGGAAGACCTCCTGCGTCGGCTCGCCGTACAGCAGCGGGCCCAGCTTGTCGCTCATGCCCCATTCGGTGACCATGCGGCGCGACATGTCCGTGGCCATCTTGATGTCGCCCGACGCGCCGGTGGTGACGCGGTCGCGGCCGAAGATCAGCTCTTCCGCGATGCGGCC
>JAEZID010000481.1 GCA_023416195.1 Pseudomonadota bacterium
GATGCCGGACTCCGCCGTCAGGCGGGCGCGGCGGCGCGTGTCGTCGTAATGGGAATTGCCGCCGTCGATCACCACGTCGCCGGGCGCCAGACCGGGCAGCAGGATGGCCAGCAGCGCGTCCACCGCCAGCCCGGCCGGCACCATCATCAGGATGACGCGCGGCGTCTTCAGCACGGACAGCACGTCTTCCGGCGCGGCGCAGGGCACCGCGCCCGGCACGGCGGCGGCGAAGGCGGCCCGGCGGTCGGCATCGAGATCGTAGCCGGCCACCACCGCCCCATGATCGGCCAGATTGGCGGCGAGGTTCCGCCCCATCACGCCGAGTCCCACAACCGCGATGTCGGCCCCGGAGTTTGCCTGAACCATTCGGAGTCTCCGTTCCTTGATTGTCTGGCCCTGATTGCCTGGCCCCGACTGCTGGATAAACCGCGTGCCATGGGCCGGGGTTTCATACGGCGGGCGCATGGAGGATTCACCTTCCGGCCGGCCGTATGACCCTCTCGCGCATGGCCTGTCGCGCTTTCATTCCGAAAGCGCTGGCGGGCTTATTCCACCGTCAGTTCGATGGTCCCCATGGTGCCGTAGGTCGCGACGGAGCGGCTGCCCGGCCGTACGAAGACGGTGCCGATGCAGGAGCCGGTGGTGACCACGTCCCCGGCGTGCAGGCCGCCGAAACCGCGCGCGCCGACGTTCGCCATCCACACCAGCAGGCGCACCGGATCCCCGGCGGAGTTTCCGCCGACCGTCTCGATTTCGCGCTTGCCGTCCACGTCCAGCGCGACGCGCTCGGCCAGCGGGTCGAGGGAGCGCCAGTCCGCGACGGCCGGGCCGACGACCAGGGCGCCGTGGTTCATCTGGTCGGCCATGTGGCTGAGCGGATCCTGGGAACCGAAACCGGCGAAGCGCGTGTCCACGATCTCGAAGGCCGGATGGACGGAGGCCACGGCGTCCAGAACCTCCTCGCGGCGGTAGGGTTCGGCGCGCGGGGGAAGGTCGCGGGCAAAGCGGTAAGCGATTTCCGCCTCCATCCCGATGACCTGGAACAGGGAGGCGGGCAGGCGCTCCACCCGGTTGAAGACGGTCGCCCCGTTGATCGGCGCGCGGAACGGCTCGGCATCCGGGCTGTGGGCGCCGACTTTCCACGCGGTCACCGGGCCGAGACGGCGGGCTACCTCCTCCTGGATGGCGTAGGCCTCGGCCGCGTCGGCGGGGCGGGTGGGCAGGGCGGTAAGCCAGCGGCGGGTCTCGCGCGCTTCGAGCAATTCCTGGACGCTGTTGTTCATGAAACAGGAAGCCTTTGGGTCATGGCGCCGCAGCTTTCGCGGACGACGAGGCGGCTCGGCAGGATCACGCGTTCCCGGGAGCCTTGCGGGTCGGCGATGCGGCGCAGGAGAAGGCGGGCCGCCTCCTGGCCGATCTGCCGGGCGGAGGTGGCGACGGTGGTCAGCGCCGGACGGCTGAGCGCGGCTTCCGCCACGTCGTCGAAGCCGGTGACGGCCATGTCGCGCCCGGCCCGCAAGCCGCGCGCCTCCAACCCCAGCATGACGCCGAAGGCCACCACGTCGGAGAAGCACAGCGCGGCGGTGGGCGGGTCCGGACGGTCGAGCAGGGCGCCGATGGCCTCCGCCCCGGCGCGGCGGTTCAGCGGGCAGCGCAGGATCATGTCCGGCGTCAGCCCGTGCCGCCGCATCGCCGCCGCGAAGCCCTTGCGCCGCTCGGTGGTGGCGGAATGGTTGAGGTTGCCGCCGACGAAGGCGATGCGGGTGTGGCCCAGCCGGATCAGATGCTCGGTCAGGGTTTCCATGCCGTATTCATAATCGACGCCGGCATAGTCGCCGTCGCGTGCGGACAGGAAGCGCAACGCCTGCACGCAGGGCAACTGCCATTGGCGCAGGCGGTCCAGCAGGCCCGGTTCGGTGCCGCCGGCGGGGCACAGGATCACCCCGTCCACATTGTGTTCCCGCATGCGCTGGAGGAAGCGGTCCTGGCGTTCCGGCAATTCCGCCGTGTTGGCGAGGAAGGCGACGAACCCCTCCTTGTCCAGAACGTCGTCCACGCCCGCCGTCAATTCCGAGAAGAAGGGGTTGTTGATCTCGCAGATCAGCAGGCCGACGGTCTGGGTCCGGGCGGCCCGCAGGGTGGCGGCGCCCCGGTTGTAGACGTAGCCCAGCGCCTCGATGGCGGCCTGGACGCGCTCGCGCGTTTCCGCCGCCACCAGAGAGCTTCCCCGCAGGACGAGCGAAACCGTCGAGCGCGACACCCCGGCGTGGTTGGCGACCTCCGTCAGGGTGATGCGGGACTGTGGGTTCCGGTCGTCCGGATCGGTCATGGGCGCGATGATGGCAAGGGAGGCATCACAGGATGGGCCTTGGACGTCAGACGACGGGCGTGCGCAACGGCTGCCCGGCGAAGAAGGCGGTCAGGTTCGCCAGCACCAAGTCCCCCATCTCCGTGCGGGTTTCCAGCGTGGCGCTGGCTTGGTGTGGTTGCAGGACCACGTTGTCAAGCGCGAACAGGGCTTCCGGGACATGCGGCTCGTTGGCGAAGACGTCGAGGCCGGCGCCGCCCAGGCGGCCTTCCGTCAGAGCGGCCACCAGTTCCGGCTCGTCCACCACGCTGCCGCGCGCCACGTTGACCAGAACGCCCTCCGGCCCCAGGGCGTCCAGAACGGCCCGCCCAACGAGGTTCCTCGATTCCGGCCCGGCCGAGGCGGCGACCACCAGAATGTCGCTGTCGCGCGCCAGCTCCACCGGCGACGGCACGAAGCGGTAGGGCAGGTCGGCGCGGGGCTTGCGGTTGGTGTAGGCGATGCTCATGCCGAAGCCGGCGGCGCGCACCGCGATGGCCTCCCCGATGCGGCCGAGGCCAAGGATGCCCAGCCGCTTGCCCGTCGCCTTGCGGGCCAGCGGCAGCTTGCCCGTCGGCCACTGGCCGGCGCGCACGAAGCGGTCGCCCACCACCAGCCGGCGCGAGACCGCCAGCAGCAGCGCCATCGCCAGATCGGCCACGTCGTCGGTCAGCACCCCCGGCGTGTTGGCGACGCGGACGCCGCGCGCGCGGGCGTGCTCCAGATCCACCGCGTCGGTGCCCACGCCGTTGATGGCGATGATGCCCAGGTTCGGGCAGGCGTCGGCCACGGCGTTGCTCACCCCGGTGCCGCCGCCG
>JAEZID010000496.1 GCA_023416195.1 Pseudomonadota bacterium
CTGCTGGTCGGGATCGTCGACACGATGGGGCGGGCGCTGCTGCCCTCCGCCTTCCGGATGGTGATGGACGCCGCCGGCGCCAACGCGGCGGGTGCGGCGCTCGCCTCCATGGCGATCTACGTGCTGATGGCGGTGGTTCTGGCGATCAAGCCGAAGGGCCTGTTCCCGGCCGCGTGAGGCGGGGCGGCCCGCATCTTTCAGCGGCCCGTCCGGAAGCGGTCATACGGCCGGCGCATGAGTCATGACCAGAGACAGAGAAAGAGCCATACGGGACTGCCGCATGATGCTTTCCTCCCTCTGCAGGACGCCGCAAGGACGATGGAAGGAATTGTCGCACCGCGTCGACCCGAAGGGCATGCTTCTTCGGGCCTAATTTGCTCATCCCGCCGGACGCGGCTTCGCATTTCCAAAGAATTGGCGGCTTACGGCGTCCGGTAATGTTCCGGATCGGCAAGCCCTTCAGGCGCAGCGGGCGGCTGCAGCAGGTGCCTCAGCCGACGAAGATGTCCGACGCGCCGAGAGTCTCCGCCCAGGCCAGCGCGAAGGACAGGATGATGGCGTCGCGCGCCGGCCGTCGGAGACCAACCAGAAGGAATAGGAAGAAAGCATTTCGCAATTACATCTTTGGTCATATTACCTAATAGTTCCTCCGAGCCTCAAGGCGTTAACGCTTCCGCAATTCGGTGCGCGTGATCGTTCTACTACGAACCAACGCTCCGCAAGACGCGCATGAATTGACGCGCAGCACACCTAAAATTGCATGGAAGTCATCGCCGTGAACGCCATTCCGATCCCAAAGAACGAGCGCCCGGATTCCTCCTGCCCCGACTCGCGATGCAATTGCACGAGCGCCATGAAGGCGGCGCAGTGCACATCGTCCTGCGAGTTGAACGACCAGTCTTTCAGGCAGCGGGCTAAGGACATCCTCACCAGCGGCCATACAGTCACGGCCGGCGCGGTCCACCTGATCGGTCTGGACGACATCCGGGAAAGTCTGGAGCACCGGTGGGAGAGCGTTAGGGAGCGTGTCCATGAATACACGGACCGGCTGCTCAAGAAAATCCTGTCGCCGCAAGACATCTGGTTCCGCCACGGCGATGCCCAATACATCATCGTGTTCGCGCAAGCGGACATGCAGGCCGCCCAGCTGATCTGCGCCAAGATCGTCGAGAACCTGCACAAGGCGCTGCTCGGCCATAGCGACACGAGCCGGATCACCGTCAAGACCGCGTTGATGGAAATCGACGGAAGCATCGCGGTGGACACCGCCCGGCTCGACCATCTTCTTCAGCAAGCCGCCGGGCAGTCGCGCCACGCGGCGGGCCATCCCGACGATGCCCTCCACTCGCGGCCGGAAAGCCCGGCGCCGCAACAGCAGCCCGAACGCCGGCAACGCCCCTCGCTGGACGGTTTCGCTCTGGGCAACGGCCCGCCGCCCCAGCCGAAGGTGCTGTTCCGTCCGATTTTCGACGTGAGGAACAAGGTCATTTCCACCTACACCTGCCGTCCGGACATCCACACCTGCCGCTACATCAACCAGATCACCATCGACGACATTCAGCACGAAGAAAGCATCTTCGATTTCGACATGGAAACCCTGTGCCATGCCGTCAGCACCTACAACGAGCTTTACGCGAACAAATTCCGTTACGCACAGACCATTCCCGTTCATTTCGAAACCATCGCCGCGACGCGGCGCCGGCGGGAATATCTGCAATCCTGCCGGATGATCCCCAGCTACCTGATCCCCTTCCTGGCCTTTGAACTCGAAGGACTGCCGCAAGGCATTCCCTACGGACGGCTCGCCGAGATCGTCACCATGCTGCGCCCGTACGGGCGCGCCACCATCGTCATGCTGCGCGAGGAGACGCCCGACATTCCGATCTACGCCAACGCCGGGATAAAGGGGGTGGGGCTGTCCATGGATTTCCGGGATGGTGACCAGCGCTGCATCGACAAGATCCAGTCCTTCTGCCCGGTGCCGCGCAAGCACGGCATGTTCGCCTACGTGGACGGCGCCCGGAACGCCGCACAGTTGCAGGCCGCCACCGAGGCCGGCGCGTCTTACGTCGGCGGAGCGGTGGTCGGGGAGGACTCCGAGTTCCCCGAGCACATGAGGCGGTGCACGGAAAAGCAGATGCTGATGAGGGCCAAGGTCAAGACGTACCGGAGCCGAATCTAGCCGTGCCCGGCGGGGCCCGGTCTCCGGCGGGGTTGGGCGCGACCTTGGGTGTTCATCGGGGTCCATCTGTGTCACAACACGGCCCTGCCCTCCCTGCCCTGCCGTCGCCATGCCCTTCACCCGCCCCCGCATCGCCCTTCTGATCCTGCTTGCCGTCGCGTTGGCCCTGCCGAGCGTCGCCGCCTGGATCGACGAGCCCTTCTACGTGCGCCTCGGCGCCCGCATCCTGGTGTTCGCGCTGGCCGCCGTCAGCCTGGACCTGATCCTCGGCTTCGGGGGAATGGTCAGCTTCGGGCACGCCGCCTTCGTCGGGATCGGCGGCTATGTGGTCGGCATCCTGTTCGCCCATCACGCCGATGGATCGACGCTGTTCGGCCTTCCGGGGACGGTGAACGGCTTCATCGTCTGGCCGCTGGCCTTCCTGGCCGGAGCGCTGGCGGCACTGCCCATCGGGGCGATCTCGCTGCGCACCAGCGGCGTGCCCTTCATCATGATCACGCTGGCCTTCGCGCAGATGCTCTTCTACCTGATGACGGGGCTGAAGGCGTACGGCGGCGACGACGGCATCGCGCTGTGGAGCCGGTCGAGCTTCCCCGGCGCGCTGAACATCGCCGACCACACGACCTTCTATTACGTGACGCTGGGGCTGCTGGTCGCCGCGCTGGCGGTGGGCTGGCGGCTGGTGAACTCGCGGTTCGGGCGGGTCATCCGGGGCGCCAAGGACAACGAGCGGCGCATGAAGGCGCTGGGCTACCCGGTCACACGCTACAAGCTGGTCGCTTTCGTCATCGCCGGCGGGCTGGCCGGGCTGGCCGGGGCGCTGCTGGCCAACGCCACGATGTTCGTCGGGCCGCAATATCTGCATTGGAGCCGGTCGGGCGACCTGATCGTGATGGTCGTTCTGGGTGGCATCGGCACGCTGATAGGCCCGGTGCTGGGCGCCGCCTCCTTGCTGCTGCTGGAGGAGTTCGTGCCGGAACTGATGGACATGGTTCACGCCGGCACGGGCGAGCATTGGAAGATCGTGCTGGGTCCGGTTCTGCTGGGTCTGGTGCTGTTCGCGCGCAAGGGGATCTGGGGCGTGATCGCGGGGGCGCGGCGATGACCGCCCTGCTGCGCAC
>JAEZID010000527.1 GCA_023416195.1 Pseudomonadota bacterium
CGCCGGCCCCTTCCTCGGCCTCGCTGCCGTGGCCCCAGAACAGGTCGCCGCGCACCGGCCCCTTGATCGCGCCGCCGGTGTCCTGGGCGACGACGAGGCGCCTGATCTCCCCGCCGGGCACCGGCGCGGACGTCAGCTCCAGCCACAGCGGGGCGCCCAGCGAAATATGCTCCGGATCCACGGCGAGGCTGCGCCCGGCGGTCAGCAGCGTGTTGCGGGCGCCGCGCGCCCCGACGTCCGGGCGATGCTGGAAGAAGACGTAGGACGGGTTCAGGTTCATCACCCGCCTTGCCTGCTCCGGATGCTCCTTCAGCCAGCGGCGGATCAGCTGCAACGACATCTGGTCCGGCGTCGCGATGCCCTGGTCGATGAGGTAGCGGCCGATGGGGTAGTAGCCGTGCCCGTTCTGCCCGGCGTAGCCGAGCCCCACCACCGAGCCGTCCGTCATCCTGACCCGGCCGGAGCCTTGGATTTCCAGGAAGAAGGCGTCGATGGGGTCGTCCACCCACAGGATCTCCAGCCCCTTGCCCTTCAGCGCGCCGTCGGCGATGCGGGCGCGGGTCGGGATGCCCTTTTTGGTCCGCTTCGGCATGCGGTAGATCGGCACGGTGTAGCGGTCGGTGCGGGTCCAGCTGCCGCGCAGTTCGATTTCGTAATAGCCGGTGAACAGGCCCTCCTGTCCCTCCGACAGGGACACGGGCGTGAAGTGTTCCTCGAAGAAGCGGCGCGCCGCCTCGGAATCGCTGGCCGGCAGGTTGCGCGCGGCGGCGCAGATCGGCCGCCATTCCGCCGTGGTGCCGGCGGCGGGATGCGGTCCCAGCGCCTTGCCCTGCGGCTGCGCGTCGACCCAGCGGCAGGTGCGCTGCACGGCCGGCAGGGCCTGCGCGTGGTCGTCGTCCACCCAGCCCGGAAGCCGGCGGAAGTCCTCGGCGACCTGCTCCAGCCCCGGCCGTGCCCGCGTGGCCTGCGCCCCGTCGGTCCAGGCGGCGGTCGTTGCGTTGCCCGCGCAGGCGGCCAGAAGCCCGAGCGCCAGGAGGGAAGACGCGCGCATCGAGACGCGCGCCATGACACCGCCGACCGCAGCCGCCATCGCGTACCCCGTACCGAGTTCAGTAAATTCGCCGAAAAGGAAGGAAGAGCCGTCTCGCCGCGACCGCTGCGGCAAGGGCAAGAGCCACTACCCCTTTTTTGCCTCAATACTGAATCGCGGTCAACGGCTGTTCTTTGCGGCAGCGAATCGCCGGGGGTTCTTGTCACAGCCGCTGCGGCGGAGGATGACAAGAGACCAGGAAACAGGTTATCGACCGGTGGGCGCTTCCACCGCCCGTTTGCTTTCTATCAAGGACCGACCATGACTCCCGCCGCCCGCCTCCAGGCGGTCATCGACCTGCTGACCGAGATCGACGAAACCCCGCGCCCCGCCGACGCGGTGATGAGCGCCTATTTCCGCGCCCGCCGCTACATCGGGTCCAAGGACCGCAACGCGGTGGCGCAGACGGCCTACGCGATCCTGCGCCGGCACGCCCGCCTGTCCTGGTGGCTGGAACGGGAAGGCCACCCGCCGACCCCGCGCGCCCGCGTCCTCGCCAACGAAATCCTGGGGGAGGGCAAGCCCGCCGCCTCCGTGAAGGCCCTCTTCGACGGCTCGAAGTTCGGCCCGGCCGCCCTGGCGCCGGACGAGGCGAAGCTCGCCAACGCGCTGGACAGCCACACGCTGGAACACCCGGAGATGCCGGAGACGGTGCGCGTCGAATGCCCGCCCTGGGCGGAGGAGCCGATGCGCGCCGCGCTCGGCGACCGCTTCGCGGTGGAGATGAGGACGCTGCTCGACCCCGCGCCGCTCGACTTGCGCATCAACCCGGTCAAGGCCGACCGCGACAGCGCGCGCAAGGCGCTGGAGCGCGCCCGCATCACGGCGGAGCCGACGCGCTGGTCGCCGCTGGGCCTGCGCGTGCACGGGCGCCCGCCGCTGTCCACCGTGGACGCCTTCAAGAACGGCCTTGTGGAAATCCAGGACGAGGGCTCGCAGCTCGTCGCGCTCGCCGTGGCGCCGAAGCCGGGGCAGCAAGTCGTGGACTTCTGCGCCGGGGCCGGCGGCAAGACGCTGGCCATCGCCGCGCTGATGAAGAACAAGGGCCGCGTGGTCGCCTGCGACGTGCTGGCCGGGCGCCTGAAGCGCGCCGCCGAGCGGTTCCGCCGCGCCGGCCTCCACAACATCGAGGCGCACCCGCTCTCCAGCGAGCGCGATCCCTGGGTGAAGCGCCACAAGCGCAAGTTCGACCGCGTTCTGGTGGACGCGCCGTGCAGCGGCACCGGCACCTGGCGCCGCAACCCCGACAGCCGCTGGCGCCACCTCGGCCCCGGCCTTGAGGAGCTGGTGCCGCTCCAGGCGAGCATCCTCGACAGCGCCGCGCGTCTGGTGAAGCCCGGCGGGCGCCTGATCTACGCGACCTGCTCCATGCTGCCGGACGAGAACGAGCAGCAGGTCGCCGCCTTCCTGGAAACCCACCCGGACTTCACCGTGAAGCCGGTCGCCGAGGTGTGGGCCGAGGAGGACGCCGGCACCCCGCCGGCCGAGGGCCCCTACCTGCGGCTGACCCCGGCCCGGCACGACACCGACGGCTTCTTCGCCGCCGTGCTGGAGCGCAAGGCCGAGGAGCCGGTCCCGGAGGAAGCGAAGGCGAAGGAACCGGCCGCTGAGGAGCCGGAGGCCTCGTAAGCCGCTCGCTGGACATGCCCGCTTCCCGTGCCCAGATAACAGGCAATGAAGAACGGGAGCGGGCCATGGGCGAGACGGCGGTGATTCGGGATGCGCGTCCTTCCGACGCCACGGACATTGCCAGGGTCCACGTCGCCAGCTGGCGTTCCACCTATCCGGGGCTGGTCCCGGCGGCCTATCTCGTCAGCCTGTCGGAAGCGGCGGCGGCCATGCGCTGGCACAACGCCGTGCAGGCGCGGGGGCCGGGGCGGGGCGCCCTGGTGGCCGTGGACGGGGACGACCGCGTGCAGGGCTTCGCCACCTACGGCGCCCGGCGCGTGCCGGTCGAAGGGTTCGACGGCGAATTCTACGCCATCTATCTGAACGACGAGGCGAAGGGGCAGGGCACCGGCCGGCGCCTGATGGCGATCATGGCCGAACGGTTCCTGGAGGCCGGAATCCGCTCCGCCGCCGTGTGGTGCCTGCGCGACAATCCGTCACGCTGGTTCTACGAACGGCTGGGCGGCATCCGCATCGCCGAACGCCCGATCCGCTTCGCGGGGGCCGAACTGATCGAGATCGCCTACGGCTGGCGCGACCTCGCGCCGCTTGCACGCTTGTCCACAGGGCCCGAAATGCGGTAGCTAGGGGCTTGATCCCCCGCATCAGGTTGCTTCCATGTCCGCCGAGCGCGTTCTCATCCTCGATTTCGGGTCGCAGGTGACCCAGCTCATCGCCCGTCGCGTCCGCGAGGCCGGCGTGTACTGCGAGATCCACCCGTTCAGCATGACGGAGGACCGGATCCGCGACTACGCGCCCAAGGCCGTCATCCTGTCGGGTAGCCCGGCCTCGGTCACCGAGGAGAACGGGCCCCGCGCGCCGGAGGTGGTCTTCACGCTCGGCGTGCCGGTGCTGGGCATCTGCTACGGCCAGCAGACCATGTGCCACCAGCTGGGCGGCGCGGTTTCCGGCTCCGACCACCGTGAATTCGGCCGCGCCTTCATCGAGGTGAAGAAGACCTGCGCCCTGTTCGATGGGCTGTGGGAGGTCGGCGCGCGCGAGCAGGTGTGGATGAGCCACGGCGACCGCGTCACCGCCCTGCCGGACGGCTTCCACGCCGTGGCGGTCAGCGAGGGCGCGCCGTTCGCCGCCATCGCCGACGACGCCCGCCAGTTCTACGGCGTGCAGTTCCACCCGGAGGTCGTGCACACCCCGCACGGCGCGCAGCTGCTGGCGAACTTCGT
>JAEZID010000574.1 GCA_023416195.1 Pseudomonadota bacterium
GGGGCGTGGGTGATCCTCGACCTGCACGGCACCGACCACGACCCGCGACTCTGGAAAGACCCCGACCGCTTCCGCCCCGACCGCTTCCGCCAGTGGGACGGCAACCCCCATGCCCTCATCCCGCAGGGCGGCGGCGACCACCACCTCAACCATCGCTGTCCGGGGGAGTGGGCCACCATCGAACTGATGAAGCGGGCGATCCGCCTGCTGACCGCCGCCATGACCTACGAGGTGCCGGACCAGGACCTGACCATCGACACCGGACGGATGCCGGCGGTCCCGAAAAGCCGCTTCGTCATCGCGGGGGTGCGCGCCGTCTCTTGAGTCCGGTCCCTCGCGCCGAAGTGGTGTTACCCGCACCCATTGAATCGTCACCCCCCTTCGTCTAGGGTCCCCAAGGCCCCCCATAGCCCCCGTGGCGGGTCCCCTTGGAGTGAGTGTATGCGCGAAACCACCCCCATCACGGTCGCCCGCGGCGACGGCATCGGCCCCGAGATCATGGACGCCGTGCTTTTCGTGATGAACGCGGCCGGCGCGCGCCTGAAGGTGGAGGAGGTTCCGGCGGGCGAGCAGGTCTATCGCCGGGGCCATCTGGGCGGGCTGGACGCCGCTGGCTGGGGTTCGATCCGCCGCACCCGCGTCTTTCTGAAGGGGCCGATCACCACCCCGCAGGGCTATGGCAACAAGTCGCTGAACGTCACCGCGCGCACCACGCTGGGGCTGTTCGCCAACGTCCGCCCCTGCGTCTCCTACCACCCCTACGTGCGCACGCGGCACCCGCGCATGGACGTGGTCATCATCCGCGAGAACGAGGAAGACCTCTACGCCGGCATCGAGCACCGGCAGACCGACGACGTGATCCAGTCGGTGAAGCTGATCTCGCGGCCGGGGTCGGAGCGCATCGTGCGCTACGCCTTCGACTACGCCCGCGCCAACCACCGGCGCAAGGTGACGGCCTTCGTCAAGGACAACGTCATGAAGATGACGGATGGCCTGTTCCTGAAGATCTTCCACGAGATCGCCGCCGAATACCCGGAGATCAAGGCCGACCACCTGATCGTGGACATCGGCGCCGCGCGTCTGGCCGACCAGCCCGAACGCTTCGACGTGATCGTGACGCTGAACCTCTACGGCGACATCGTGTCGGACATCGCGGCGCAGATCACCGGCTCGGTCGGGCTGGCCGGCTCCGCCAACATCGGCGACGCCTGCGCCATGTTCGAGGCCATCCACGGCTCCGCCCCGATGATCGCGGGGCAGGGAATCGCCAACCCGTCGGGCATGCTGATGGCCGCCGTGATGATGCTGGTCCACATCGGCCAGGGCGACGTGGCGGCGCGCATCCACAACGCGTGGCTCAAGGCCATCGAGGACGGCGTTCACACCGTGGACATCTTCTCGCGCGGGGTCAGCCGCTACCGCGTCGGCACCCAGGCCTTCGCCGAGGCTGTCGTGGAGCGGCTGGGCGAGCTGCCCGTGACCCTGTCCAGCGTCGGCTACGCCGTCACCGGGCGCCCCGCCTACGAGGCCGGCGTCCGCCTCTCCCCCCGCCGCGTGGCCCTGAAGGAGCTGGTCGGGGTGGACGTGTTTCTGCACTGGCCCGGCGGCAGCCCGGACGAGCTGGCCGGTCTGGTCAAGCCGCTCGTCACAGGCGCGCTGGACCTCGCCAGCATCTCCAACCGGTCGCAGAAGGTCTGGCCGGAGGGCAACGCCGACGTCTTCTACACCGACCATTGGCGCTGCCGCTTCACCGCCCGCGAAGGAACCACCATCGCCCACGCCGACATCGTGGAACTGCTGGGCAACCTCGCGCGCGGCGGGCTGGACTTCACCCAGACCGAGAATCTCTGCAACTTCGACGGCAAGTCGGGCTTTTCGGCGGCGTAACCTGTCCGTTGGTGGAATAATCGGCGGGGCAGGGGCGTCCTGACGGTCAGGACACCCACCCCGCGGGAGGCCCGCCGCCGATGCCACCACCCGCCCAGCCGCCGGGACCGGTCGTCGATGACCGCGCCATCGCCGCCCACGTCCCGCGCCTGCGCCGCTACGCCGCCGCCCTGGCCGGCAATCTGGCCGACGCCGACGACCTCGTGCAGGACTGCATCGAAAAGGCGCTGGCCAACCGCCACGCGCTGCGCGACGTGTCCCGGCTGGGCGGCTGGCTGCTGTCGATCCTCCACAACCTGCACGTCTCCGGCCTGCGCGGGCGGCGGCGGCGCGGGCCGGAGGTGCCGGTGGACGACCTCGCCGACGATCTGGCGCTCAGCGCCGAGCCCGCCGACCGGGGCGAGGTGCGCGACTTCGTCCGCGCCTTCGGCCAGCTGTCGGAGGAGCACCGCACCGTCCTCCTCCTCACCGGGCTGGAAGGGCTGTCCTACCGCGAGGCGGCGGAGGTGCTGGAGGTGCCCATCGGCACCGTCATGTCCCGCCTCGCCCGCGCGCGGGAGCGCCTGCGCGTCCTCCTCGACGGCGGCGAGGAGCGGGTGGTGAGGAGGATCAAGTGATGATGACGGGAAAGGAGGGACGGGCTCCCGTGACCGACGCCGACCTGCACGCCTGGCTGGATGGCGAACTGCCCGAGGAGCGCCGGCGGGCGGTGGAACGCCACCTTGCCGACAACCCCGACGTGGCCCGCCGTTTCGAACGCTACCGCGCCCAGCGCGCTATGCTCGGCCGCGCCTTCGGCCCGCTGATCGGCCGCCCCCTGCCGGACTCCCTGACGCCGCCCTTCGCGGCCCGCCCGCCCGAACCACGGAGGCGCCTTACGCTCTGTTCCCTGGCGCTGGCCGCCTCGCTGCTGCTGTTCCTGGCCGGCGGGGCGACCGGCTGGCTGGCCCGCGACTGGACCGGCGCCCGCTCCGCCGGCACCGCCGCCTTCATCGCCGACGCCGTCGCCGCCCACCGCGTCTTCGTCGTGGAGGTCCGCCACCCCGTGGAGGTCGGCGCGGACCAGGAGGCGCACCTCGTCGGCTGGCTGTCCAAGCGGCTCGGCAAGCCGCTCCGCGCCCCGCGCCTCGCGTCCCACGGCTACGATCTGGTGGGCGGGCGCCTGCTGTCCGACGCCCAGGGGCCGGCCGCCCAACTGATGTACCAGGATGCGGCGGGTCGCCGCATCACGCTCTACGTCCGGGCGTCCTCCGACGCGTCCGACACGGCCTTCCGTTTTGCCCAGGACGGCAACGTCCACGCTTTCTATTGGCGGGACAATGGTTTGGCGTGGGCCGTGACGGGCGACCTCGACCGCGTCACCCTTTCGGGTATAGCCGAGGAGGTGTACGGAGCGTTGAACTCATAAGACCCACAGACTTATGCACAGGAATGTTGAATCGACCCCCTATCCCCAGAAGTGGCCATCTGGTAGGTTCGTACCGGCTGGGCACAAAATATTGCGCCTTATGGAAAACGACCGTGCTGGTCGAAAGGCATATTGGTTAACCAGGGAACCGGCTACCGGACCAGGGGAGACAGGGAATGAGTTGGACGGACGAACGGGTTCAGCAGCTGAAGGACCTCTGGGCCCAGGGGCTGAGCGCGAGCGAAATCGCGGACATTCTCGGTGACATCAGCCGCAACGCGGTGATCGGCAAGGCGCATCGCCTCGGCCTGTCCGGCCGGCCGTCACCCATCAAGAAGAAGCCCACCCGCGGCGCGACGATCCTGGCCCTGACCGAGCGCATGTGCAAATGGCCGGTCGGCGATCCCAAGCACCAGGACTTCCATTTCTGCGGCAAGCCCTCGTTGCCGGGCCTGCCCTACTGCGCGGAACACGCGGCGGTGGCCTACCAGCCGGCGTCCTCCGGCAAGAAGCGCGACGAAGACCGCAGCGTCGGCGCCGCGTAATCCTGCATATTTTGTGTTGAGATCGTAGGTTGGGCCAACCGATGGGCGGCCCAACACGGTCATATCCAGAACCGGCGTTCAGATCGGGGCCGCCGTAACGGCCCAATAGGTGCCGGCCACCAGCGCCACCGATACCCCCGTCGCCACGGCGCCCAGCCCCAGCCCGGCCAGCACGGCCAGCCCGTCCTTCGCGATCAGTCCCAGCGCGATCACCAGCACCGCCAGCCCCGGCAGGGTGTTGCCGAACGGGATCGGCAGCGCGATCAGCACTCCCATCAGCAGCACGAAGACTCCCAACGGCCGCAGGAACCCCGCCCGCGTCAGCGCGGGGTAGCGGGTCCGCAACGTCCGCTCGACCCGCTCGACCATCGGCGTGGCCTTCTCCACCACCGTGTGGATGGTGCTGCGCTTGACCCGCCGCCTGCCGATCCAGGTCGGCACCTCCAGCCGGTCCCGCCCCACGATCATCTGCACCGCGACCAGGGCCAGCACCGTGCCGAACACCATGCCGACCGGAACACCGGGCGTCGGCACGACCGCCGGGATGGCGAGCGCGAGCAGAAGGAAGCCCGGCGCCCGGTCTCCCAGATGCGCCAGAACCTCCCCCAGCGTCGGCTGTTCGCCCCCCAGCCTCTCGCGAAGCCGCTTCAGCAGCGCCGACGCCTTGGCCCGTTCCTTCGTCTCCATGCCCCTCACCAACCGTCATACGCCGACGATGTGGTGGTCCGAACGCGTCCGGGAAAGGGGAGGGCGCGCAAAGCGAAGGGGAATCCCGGATCAGTACTCCAGCGCACCGTGCTTCAGGCTGACCAGCTTGCCGGCCAGCAGCGACAGCAGCAGCTGCACCACGACCTCATGCACGATCAGCGTGTGGTGATTGCCGCTGTCCTGCATGTGCTGGCGCAACGCCTCGCGCACCTTCGGCACGCCGGTCACGTCGATCAGCACGTCCACCGCTTCGCCAAGCCGGGCCAGCTCCATGAAATCGGTCGTGGTCGTCACGCCCTTGTCGCGGGCCAGCCGCATTCCAGGCGCTTCGACGTCGAGGTCGGCGACACCCAGAAGTTCCACGAACGGAGCGTCGAGCAGCTTCTGGAGCAACGGCGTACCGGTTTCACCGGCGCCGATGACGGCGATGCGGAAGGTGTGGTTGGACATGACGTTTCCTTGAAATTCATCCTGATGCGGGCAACAAAAAAAGCGGGGAGCCGGAGCCCCCCGCCGCAACCTTACCTCGACCCGGTGCCCCGTTTGACCGGGACGCGGCGTCGCACCTGACTTTTTGTTACGCCCAGGCGGCCATTTTCTTTTGCAGGTTCTCGTCCAGCTTGTCGAGGAACTGCTTGGTGGTCAGCCAGGGCTGCTCCGGACCGATGAGGATGGCCAGATCCTTGGTCATGAAGCCGGACTCGACGGTCTCGACGCAGACGCGCTCCAGCGTCTGGGCGAACTTCACGACGTCCGGCGTGTTGTCGAACTTGCCGCGATAGGCCAGGCCCTGCGTCCAGGCGTAGATCGACGCGATCGGGTTGGTGGAGGTCTCCTTGCCCTTCTGGTGCTCGCGGTAGTGGCGGGTCACCGTGCCGTGGGCGGCCTCGGCCTCGACGGTCTTGCCGTCCGGCGTGACCAGCAC
>JAEZID010000601.1 GCA_023416195.1 Pseudomonadota bacterium
ACGTAGATCAGGGGAAGGCCGGACTCGGTGACGCGCCGCACGGCCAGTTGAACGCGCTGGTCCTGCTTGCCGGCCTCGAACGGGCTGCCGTTGGGGACGATCAGGATCTCGGCGCCGCTCTCGGCCAGCGTCTCGACCACGTCGGGGGTCCAGATGTCCTCGCAGATGGGCACGCCGAGCCGCACGCCGCGGAAGTTGATGGGGCCGGGCATCGGGCCGGGGACGAAGACGCGCTTCTCGTCGAAGACTCCGTAGTTCGGCAGATCGACCTTGAAGCGGGTCGCCGCGATCTTGCCGCCGTCGAGCAGCAGGGCCGCGTTGTAGCGATGGCCCTGGTCGCGCCATGGCGCGCCGACCAGCAGGGCCGGGCCGCCGTCGGCCGTCTCCGCCGCCAGATCGGTCACGGCCTTTTCCACCATGTCGAGGAAGAAGGGCTTCAGCACCAGATCCTCGGGCGGGTAGCCGGTGACGATCAGCTCCGGAAAGACCACGAGGTCGGCGCCGCGCGCGGCGGCCTCCGCCCGCGCGTTGCGGATGCGGTCGATGTTCGCCGGGAT
The DNA here is from genome assembly GCA_023416195.1 of Pseudomonadota bacterium. Classification (GTDB taxonomy): domain Bacteria; phylum Pseudomonadota; class Alphaproteobacteria; order Azospirillales; family Azospirillaceae; genus Azospirillum. The sequence continues at coordinate 558 of JAEZID010000601.1, forward strand.
GTTGCCGACGGTCGGGTTCAGCTGGGCCAGCGCGATGGAAAGGCGGTCGGTCATGGCGTCTTGCGGGGCTTCATCGTGTGATGGGCGGCGGGTCGGCGTCAGCCTAGCAGCGCGGGACCGGGCGCGAAAGCACCGGAACCCGCCTGCCGCGCTTCTGTTTCTCTGCGAAAGGACACGTCCATGGTGAAAGGTAACAGGCCATGCAAGGTTCCGGCACCACGACCTCCGTCTGGATGGGCACGGCTGCGGGCGCGATGCCGGGCGGCAGCGCCGATCTGGGCAGTGTCGATCTTGCGGGCGCCCGGCCGGAGGTCATCGTCGTCGGGGCCGGCATCGCGGGCGTGACCACCGCTTATCTGCTGCAACGGTCGGGCAAGCGCGTGCTGCTGCTGGACGACGGGCTGCCGGGAGACGGCGAGACGGGGCGCACCACCGCCCACCTGTCCAACGCCATCGACGACCGCTACACGGAAATGGAGCGGCTGCACAGCGAATCCGGCGCGCGCATGGCCGCCGACAGCCACACCGCCGCCATCGACACCATCGAGCGGATTATCGAGCAGGAAGGCATCGACTGCGACTTCGCGCGGCTGGACGGTTACCTGATGCTGGCTCCGGGAGGCGACCCGGCCGATCTGGACAAGGAACTGGACGCCGCCCACCGTGCCGGGCTGACCGACGTGGTCCGTGAGGAGCACCCGCCGATCACCCATCCGGGGCCGTGCCTGCGCTTTCCCCGGCAGGGGCGGTTTCACGCGTTGAAGTATCTGGCCGGGCTGACCCAAGCCTTTCTGAAGCGCGGCGGACAGTTGACGACCGGGGCGCATGTGTCGTCGGTGGGCCAGGAGGGCGACCGGGCGCACGTCCATGCGGGACCGGACCACCGGACCATCGAGGCGGACGCCGTGGTCGTCGCGACCAACTCGCCCATCAGCGACCGCTTCGCGATCCACAGCAAGCAGGCGCCCTACCGCACCTACGCCATCGCCGCGCGGGTGCCGAAGGGGGCGGTGCCGGACGCGCTCTATTGGGACACGCTGGACATCTACCATTACGTGCGGTTGCAGCCGGAGGCCGACCGCGACCTGCTGATCGTCGGCGGCGAGGACCACAAGACCGGCGAGGCCAGGGACATGGAGGAGCGCTGGGCGGCGCTGGAGACCTGGACGCGCGAACATTTCCCGATGGCCGGAGCGGTCGAATACCGCTGGTCCGGCCAGGTGATGGAACCGTTCGACGGGCTGGCCTTCATCGGCCGCGACCCGTCCTACGGCGGGCGGGTGTTCGTGGCGACCGGCGACAGCGGCATGGGCATGACCCATGGCACCATCGCCGGCCTGATCCTGTGCGAGCTGATCCACGGCAACGACAGCCATTGGGCGGCGCTGTACGACCCCGCGCGCAAGATGACCAGCAAGCTGGGCACCTACCTGCGCGAGAATCTGGACGTGGCGAAGCAGTTCCTGGACCATGTCCGGCCATCGGAGGTCGAGGGCGAGGACCGCATCGAGCCGGGCCAGGGCGCGGTGCTGAAGGTGGGCGGGAAGCCCGTGGCCGTTTACCGCGACGAGGCGGGAGCCTTCCACCGCCGGTCGGCGGTCTGCCCGCATTTGAAGTGCGTCGTGCACTGGAATCCCGGCGAGAAGACGTGGGATTGCCCCTGCCACGGGTCGCGCTTCGCGGTGGACGGCACGGTGCTGAACGGGCCGGCGGCGGCGGCGCTCGCGCCAGTGGCGGGGACGTCCGCGGCGGAATGAGGAAACCGTACGCGGGCCTAAGGTTACGACTCTGCGTTGCGGATTGTTCGGAAAATTAACTTCCGGTAAACCCGACATGGTCGATATTACCCTGCGACGGCAATGTGTGCGCGCGGGAGGCGTCGATGTATTACTCGGAACTATCCGGACCGAACGGCACGACCAGCACGGTCATGCAGCAGGCGGCGGCCAAGAAGTCCGCTGAAACCAAGTCCACCGAGACCAAGCCCGCCGAGGGCAAGGCCGCATCGACGCCGGAAACGGCCAAGGCCGGGGGCGCGGCGGCCAGCCCCGCCTACACCATCAGCCAGTCCATGGAATCCCTGCTGGACAACCTGTCCGGCAAGAAGCCCGCAGGGGGCGCCGACGCAGGTGCCGGCGGCATCACCGGCGGCGCCGGCGGCGACAACACGGGCGCCAAGGCCATGGCCGCGCGCGCCCAGGAAGCCCAGAAGATCATGCAGAGCGCGCTCGACCACGGCAAGGGCCTGGCCGGCGTCTTCTCCAAGGCCATCGACGGCATGAAGAGCGACCTGGGCAATCTGCTCGGCGGCCTCGGCATGCCGAAGGACAAGATCGACGACGTTCTGGGCGGTTTCGGCGACCACCTGAAGGACAAGCTGAAGAGCATGGACTTCAGCCAGCTCACCATGGACATGTCCGAGGCGCGCTCCGCCTGGAACATCGAGTCGCAGGGCATCGAGCTGACCATCAAGGACGGCGACAAGTCGGTCCGCATCTCCTTCGCCAAGTCCACGCTGGACTTCCGGCGCGAGGACCAGAGCATGCAGGCGACCCTGAACGCCGACGGTTCGGGCAGCATCGGCGTCCAGCAGGCCACCACCACGGTGAACGGCAAGGCCACCGGCATGATCGTCCGCGCCGAAGGCTTCAGCGACGAGGAGATCAAGGGCGTTCTGGAAAAGCTGAACGGCCTCGCCGAAAAGGGCGGCATGAGCGGCCTCGGCGTGCTGAAGCCGACCAAGAGCGCCGATGGCGTCATGCACCTGAACCTGGACCTGTCCCAGCCCGTCGAGGGCCTGACCGACAAGACCGACTCGGGCGCCAAGACGGCAGAGTCCAAGTCGGCGGTGGACATCACGGCCTGATGCGGTTCCCATCCCGTCATCCGCAAGCGCTTCACCCATGCGGGGCAAGGGCTTGCGGATGGTGGGTGGCTTGTTTAGAAGCGGGCGGATCAGGTTCGAGAGCCCGTTCATCATGACCGATCGCGACGCCGTCCTGGCCCAGAACCGGGCCTTTTACCGGGCCTTCAACCGGCGCGACTATCCCGCCATGGACGCGCTGTGGGCGACGGGGCTGCCGGTGTCCTGCGTCCATCCGGGCTGGGCCATCCTGTTCGGGCGGGAGGCGGTGATGGACGCCTGGGAAGACGTGCTGGGCGCCCCCAGCGGCCCGACCATCCAGCCGCGCAACGAGCGGGTGTCGCTGTACGGCGACACCGCCCTGGTCCTGTGCGAGGAGGTGCTGGGCGGCGCCGTCCTGGCCGCCACCAACCTGTTCGTGCGCGAAGAGGGGGGCTGGCGCCTCGCCCACCATCAGGCGGGCCCTATCGCCGACCCGCGCGCCGAGGCTTCCCCTCCGGGCGGCGACACGCCGCCGCGCGTCCTGCACTGAGCGGGTGTCCTAAACAGGCTTAATGCGCCTCGAAGTGGCGGATGAGGTCGCCGACGACCTTGTCGGCCACGACGCGGTCGGGGTCGCTGTTGGTCAGGGCCACGGCGGCCCAGCGGTGGGCGCGGGAAACGGCGATGTAGGCGTTGAAGCCGCCCGTCGAGCCGGAATGCCAGAGGATCGGCGTGCCGTCCCCGGCCCAGGCGACGAACCAGCCCAGCGCCATGGCCCCATGCCCCAGCGTCCCCGGATCGGTCAAGGCCCGGCCGTCCACCTGAACGGATTGGGCGAGCGCCAGCGTGGCGCTCGCGTTGGCCTCGCAGCCGCCGCCGTTGGCACCGTTTCCATTGGCGCCGCTTCCATTGATGCGGGGGCATTCGCCCATGTTGGCGCGCAGCCAGCGCAGCAGGTCGTCGGCGGTGGAATAGAGGCCGAAAGACGGCTGCATGGCCGGCGCCTCCCAATCCGGGACGACCTGCCCGTGGGCGTGGCCGACCGCCTTGCGGGCGCGCTGCTCGGCGGTCAGGCGCAGCGTCGTGTCCTTCAGGCCGAAGCGGTCGGTGACGACGCGCTTCAGAAGCGTCTCGTAGGGCGTGCCGGCGGCCGAGGACAGCGCCTCCCCCAGCACGGCCATGCCGACGTTGGAATAGCGGAAGCGGGTGCCCGGCGGCACCGGCAGGCTGAAGCCGGACAGCCAGGAGGCCACCTCCTCCCGCGTCAGGGGCTTGTAGGGATTGCGAGGATCCTCCAAGCGACTCCAGGAAAAGCGCGGGGTCTCCGGCACGTTGGGCAGGCCCGCCGTGTGCGTGGCGAGGTCGAGCAGGCGGATCGGCTTGCCGTCGTAATCCGGCGCGCGGACCGGCTGCGGCAGGTGGCGGGCCAGCGGATCGGTCGGCGCCACGCGGCCGGCGCGGATCAGCTCGGCCAGGATGGTGCCGGTGAAGGGCTTGGTCAGCGAGGCGATCTGAAAGACCGTGCGCCCGTCGGGCGGGCCGCCGTCCGGCCGGCCGCTGGCGCCGCGCCCGACGACCATCGTACGCCCGTCCTTGATGACTCCCACCACGAGGCTGCCGGGGCCGGCTTCGGACAGGCGCCGCTCGGCCAGCGCCGTGACCGTGTCGCGCAGACTGTCCACGCCCACCGCGTCGGCCGGGACGGTCGCCCAACCCGAGAGCGCGAGAAACGTCAGGACCCCCACCACCGGCCTCCGCATCCCACCCTCCGTTTTGGAGAACGAGAACGGACAGTGGGTACCGGACGCCCCCGGCGGTACGCCCGCGGACGGACATCACGCCAACGCGCCTAGGGGCGGCGGGCGGGGTAACCGGGTGGCGCGGCTATTCCGTTGGGATTTCGGCCGGCGGGGGACGGCGGTCCTTGACGATGGTCAGGGGCACGTCGTCGGCCGCGATCTCGATGATCGGGTGACCGCCGAGCAGCGACGGGCAGCGCTTCACCTGGGTAAAGGCCATGAAGAAGTCGGCGCGGCGCCAATCGGGCTCGATGCCGTTGACCAGACGCAGCCAGGGCGGCAGTTCGAAACGTACGGCCAGCGTGTTGCCGCAGACCGTCAGCGTGTACTGGCGCGGCGGCGGGTGGCCGTCGTTCTCGCGCTCTACGAAGGCGATCAGCTCCTGCAAGGCTTCGTGCTGGGAATTGCCCCAATAGTCCAGCTCGAACCGGCCCTGGGCGCCCTTCACGCCGCCGGTGAACTGGTTGTAGTACACGTACTGGTTCGGATGCATGCAGCCGAGTTGCCACGCGTACAGCACCGCCACCACGGTGACGCCCGCGCCGAAGGCCTGCCCGGCCCGGCGGCCGCGCCCTTCCGCGTACACCCACAGCCGGTCCGCCGCAAGGCCGGCCATGACCACCATGGGCGGGACGACGAACAGGAAGTGGCGGATGCCGTTGTAGACCGACGGGCGCATCAGCACGAACAGCAGGATCGGCAGGAAGGCCGCCAGCGCCAGCGGGACGAAGCGTACGGCGTCGAAGCCGGCGCGCACGCGCCAGCCGCCGCGCACGAACCAGACCAGCGCCAGCAGGACGGCCACGCCCGTGCCGATCAGCACCGCCTCCGGCACCTTCACGGCGAGATAGACGGGCAGATAGAGCGCGGGCGGCGCCGCCGAACTGACCATCTCCCCCATGAACAGGGTCTGGATG
>JAEZID010000602.1 GCA_023416195.1 Pseudomonadota bacterium
TCACCGCCACGATCCCCATACCCGCGGTCGCCCTGCGGGCGCGGCGGGCGGGCCGGGGCGGCGGTGGAGGTGTCGACCGAATGCAGGGCGCTGACCTGATTGCCCTTGCGCCCTTCGACCACGTCCACGACGACGGTCGCGCCGTCGGGCAGTGCCTCATGGCCGGCGGTCGCGACGATGGCGGCGGGGATGAGGGCGTCGGGCTGGCCGTCCTCGAACTTGACGAAGCCGAACCCCCGGGTGGGATCGTACCACTTGACGGTGGCCTGAACCTGGGTGCCGAGGACGACGGGCTGGCGGTAGACGTGCTGGCGCGGCGGTGAACGGTGCATGGGACCCACTGAACTCCAAAAGCAACTGAGGCGCCGGCGTGCCCGCCGGCGCATCCCCACACATCGCCCGTTCCGCGCCGAATGACAAGACCGCAGACGGGCGGAATCGCCTCCGCCCGTCCGTATCCCAAAGATCGTTCAGGACGCCAGCCGTTCCGGCGCCGGCGGCGGGTCCACCGGCGGCACGGGGATGGCGTCCGGCGGTTCGTCGATGGGCGGCCGGGAGGGGTCGTCAGGCACCTCGGGAACGACCGGAGGGGGCGGCTGATCCGGAACATGGGGCGACGGCGGATGGGGTCCGAACATCATCATTCTCAACCACCCCCGCCCGGACCCGTGGGCGCGGTCCGCGACAGGCTGCGGGCCTGCGACAGGCTTTCCATGCACTGCGCCTCGTCGCCGTTCTTGGCCGCCGTGCGCGCGGCGGTGACCAGCGCTTCCATCTGCGCGTTCTGCGCCGCCGGGGCCATGGCGTCGCCGGTCGAACCGCTCGTCCCCGGACCGGCGTCGGGGCGGACCGCCGGGGCGGTCGGCATGTTGCTGGACCCGGCGCGCGGCGGCTCGATCACCGCCGTGTCGCCGACGGCGGGCGGCGCCACCACCCCGCCCGACCGGGCCAGCTTTTCGGAGGACGCGGCCCCGGTGCCGCTGCCATCCTCGCCCGTCGTCCCGGTCGTCGAGCCGGCCGTGCCGGGCGTCGAGGGCACCGCCGTCGGCGGCGGGCTGGTGGACAGGCTGTGGTCGGCGGCGAAGTGTTCCACCAGATCGGCGCAGGACTGCGCGGACGCGGGCGCCGCCCCCCAAACGGACATCCCGGCGGCCGCCAGCGCCGCCGCGATCCAACCTCTTCCCTTCATCGCGAAGCCTCCCCAACAGCGATCCCTTCCACCAACGGGCGGGTGGCGGTGACGGTTCCCGGCCAGCCCCAGCCGGATTTTTGCGTTCCCCCGGCCGGTGCGGTGCCTTTTTTAGCCTTTGCGCTGTTTAGGACTGAATATGTGAACGGGAGCGTTCGCCATGGGCAACACGGTGCGCGGCAAGGCCTGGTCGGGACTGAAATGGGTGCTGTTGACCGCCGCGCTGGCGGGCACCACCGGCTTCATCGCCCTGAACCGGGGGGAGACGATCAACGCCGTCTGGCTGGTCATCGCGTCGGTCTGCGTCTTCCTGATCGCCTACCGGTTCTACAGCCTCTACATCGCCAACTCGGTGCTGCGGCTGGACCCGAACCGGGTGACCCCGGCGGTGCGCTACAACGACGGGCTCGATTACGTGCCCACGGACAAGTACGTGCTGTTCGGCCACCATTTCGCGGCCATCGCCGGGGCGGGGCCGCTGGTCGGGCCGGTCCTCGCGGCGCAGATGGGCTGGCTGCCGGGCACCTTGTGGATCCTGATCGGCGTGGCGCTGGCCGGCGCGGTGCAGGATTTCGTCGTGCTGTTCGCCTCGACCCGGCGCGACGGCCGCTCGCTGGGCGACATCGCGCGGATGGAGATGGGGCCGGTCGCCGGCGTCATCGCCATGATCGGCGTGCTGCTGATCATGATCATCCTGGTCGCCGTGCTGGCGCTGGTGGTGGTCAAGGCGCTGGTCGGCAGCCCGTGGGGCACCTTCACCGTCTTCGCGACGCTGCCCATCGCCATGTTCATGGGCGTCTACAGCCGCTACATCCGGCCGGGCCGCATCGGGGAGATGTCGGCCATCGGCTTCGTCCTGCTGATGGCGGCCATCGTCTTCGGCCAGACGGTGAGCGAGAGCCCGACGCTCGCCCCGCTGTTCACCTATTCCGGCACGGCGCTGGCGCTGATGATCATCGGCTACGGCTTCTTCGCCTCGGTCCTGCCGGTGTGGTTCCTGCTGGCCCCGCGCGACTATCTGTCCACCTTCCTGAAGATCGGCGCCATCGTCGGCCTGGCCATCGGCATCCTGATCGTCCAGCCGGAATTGCAGATGCCCGCCGTCACCCAGTACATCGACGGCACCGGCCCGGTCTTCTCCGGCGCGCTGTTCCCGTTCCTGTTCATCACCATCGCCTGCGGCGCGGTGTCGGGCTTCCACTCCCTGATCTCGTCCGGCACCACGCCGAAGATGCTGGAGAACGAGACGCAGGCCCGCCTGATCGGCTACGGCGGCATGCTGACGGAGGCGTTCGTCGCCATCATGGCGCTGATCGCCGCCTGCATCCTGGAGCCGGGCGTCTATTTCGCCATGAACAGCCCACCGGGCCTGATCGGAACCGACGCCGCGCAGGCCGCCCAGGTCATCAGCAGTTGGGGCTTCACCGTCACGCCCGACACGCTGACCCAGATCGCCCAGGACGTCGGCGAGTCCACCATCCTGTCCCGCGCGGGCGGCGCGCCGACGCTGGCCGTGGGCATGGCGCACATCCTGTCGGCGGCCATCGGCGGGCAGGCGCTGATGGCCTTCTGGTACCATTTCGCCATCCTGTTCGAGGCGCTGTTCATCCTGACCACGGTGGACGCCGGCACCCGCGTGCTGCGCTTCATGATCCAGGATCTGCTGGGCACCGCCGTCCCCTTCATGAAGCAGACGCAGAGCTGGCCCGCCAACCTGATCGCCACGTCGCTGGCGGTCGGCGCCTGGGGCTATTTCCTGTACCAGGGCGTGGTCGATCCGCTGGGCGGCATCAACACGCTGTGGCCGCTGTTCGGCATCGCCAACCAGATGCTGGCCGCCATCGCGCTGATCATCTGCACGGTGGTGCTGTTCAAGATGAAGCGGCAGTCCGGCGCCTGGGTGACCATCCTGCCGACCGTCTGGCTTCTGATCTGTACGCTGACCGCCGGCTGGCAGAAGCTGTTCCACCCCGACCCCAAGATCGGCTTCCTGTCGCACGCCGACCAGTTCTCCGCCGCGCTGGCCGAGGGCAAGGTGCTGGCCCCCGCCAAGACGGTGGAGGAAATGAGCCGCGTCATCGTCAACGACTATGTGGACGCCACCCTGTGCGGCCTGTTCATCGCCGTGGTGGTGGCGATGGTGATCTTCGGCATCCTGTGGATCCGCCGCGCCTCGGCCGAACCGCGCGCCACCGCGCACGAGATCACCGGCCCGGCGGCCCCGGCACGGTCGGGAGGAGTGGGCCATGCGTGAGGCGATGGATCTCTATCTCGCCATGCGACGGACGGCGCGGCTGATGGTCGGCATTCCCGACTACGACACCTACGTCGCCCACCGCCGCGAGACCCACCCGGACGAACCCGTCATGACCTACGAGGAGTTCTTCCGCTACTGCCAGGACCGCCGCTACGACCCGAAGAACGCACGCGGCTGTTGTTGATTGGGCTGTTGTTGATTGGGCTGTTGCTGATTGGGACGCTGATGAGGAGACCTTGATGACCGAGACCCGCGAGGGCAGCGCAGACGTTACCCCCGAGGCCGAGGCCTTCTACACCGAAAGCCTGAAACTTCTGAAGGATTCGCAGATCCCGTTCCTGCTGGGCGGCACCTACGCGGTCAGCGCCTACACCGGCATCACCCGGCCGACCAAGGACATCGACGTGTTCTGCCGGGGCGGCGACTTCCCGCGCATCCTGGCGTATTTCCAGGACCGCGGCTTCGAGACCGAAATCGAGGACGAGCGCTGGATCGGCAAGGTCAAGCACGGCACCCTGTTCTTCGACGTGATCTTCAATTCGGCGGCCGCCATCAACCCGGTCAGCGACCGCTGGTTCGAGGAGGACCACCGCGCCATCATCTGCGGCGCCGACGTGCAGCTGATCCCGCCGACGGAGATGGTCTTCTCCAAATCCTTCGTGCAGATGCGCCACAAGTACGACGGCCCGGACGTCGCGCACCTGATCCTGAAGCAGCACGCGGCCATCGACTGGAAGCGCCTGCTCTCGCACATGGAGCAGTATTGGGAAGTGCTGCTGATGCACGTCCTGAACTTCCGCTTCATCTACCCGACGGAGCGTGACTGCATCCCCGGCTGGCTGTTGGAAGAGCTTCTGAACCGCCTGCACGAGCGCGCGAAGTTGCCCGTCCCGCAGACCCGCATCTGCCGGGGCCGGCTGTTCTCGCGCGAGGATTACCTGATCGACGTCACGGAATGGGGGTTCGCCGACGTCGTCGGCGAAGAGACGAAGCATGGCTGAAGGGAGCTTGAAGGTCGCCGCCATCGGCGACATCCACGTGGGCGAGACCTCCGTCCACCCGTACCGCGAGCTGTTCCGCGAAATCTCCGACCGGGCCGACGTGCTCGTCCTGGCCGGCGACCTGACCAACCACGGCAAGCCGCGCGAGGCGGAGGTTCTGGCCGAGGATCTGCGCGGCATCGGGATTCCGGTCGTCGCCGTTCTCGGCAACCACGATTACGAGTGCGGCCATGTGGAGGAGATGCAGCACATCCTGGAACAGGCCGGGGTACGCTTTCTCGACGGCAACCCGCAGGAAATCCGGGGGGTCGGCTTCGCGGGCGTGAAGGGCTTCGGCGGCGGCTTCGAGAACCGCATGCTCGACGCCTTCGGCGAATCCGCCATCAAGCAGTTCGTGCACGAGGCGGTGAACGAGGCCATGCGCCTGGAAAGCGCGCTCCGCCAGTTGGAGACCGAACGGATCATGGTCGTCCTGCATTACGCCCCCATCGTCGATACGGTGCGGGGCGAGCCGCCGGAGATCTTTCCCTTCCTCGGCTCCTCCCGCCTTGCCGAGACCATCGACCGCTTCCACGTCCGCGCCGTGGTGCACGGCCACGCCCACCACGGCAGCTATTCGGGCAAGACCACGCGCGGCACGCCCGTCTACAACGTCGCCCAAACGATCGAGAAGGATTCGGGTCGCCCCTACGCCCTGATCGAGGTATAGAACGAAGGTTCCGCCTCGGCATTTTCTGCCAGGCCGTTTTTCGGCGAAATCCGATGCGCGGAATCCTTCGTATTTTCCGCATCGGCAACGCCACGCATCGGGCACGGCATGCCGCAGTGGAAGAAAAAGAAAATCCAATGACGCAGACCGCGTTCACGGCAAGCCGTTCCGCGACCGACGCGAAGAACCGGCGGTTGTCCAGTTTCGACATCGGCAGGGCCGATCTTGAACGTCTGAAGCAGAACGCGGCCTTCGCCGAGCAGACCTTGCCGGGGCTCCTTGAACAGTGGCATCGGCGTTTCGCCGAATGGCCGGAGATCCAGTCGGCCCTGACGCACCCCGCGGTGCACAAGGCGCGCGTCGAGCATTGGATCCGCGTCGCGTCGGGGCGCCTCGACGACGGCTTCCTGGAATCCGCCAAGCGCCTCGCGACCGTCTTCTACGAAAACGACGTGCCCGGCTACGCGGTCGCGCTGTGCCATTCCACGGTCGTCAACGGCATCATCGAGGCCTTGAATCTGGCCGACGACGCCGGCGGGTCGCTGTTCGGCCGGAAGGAGCGGGAACGGAAGGCGGCGCTGCGCGCCACGCTCACCAAGGTGGCGTGGCTGGATCTCGAAATTCTGCTGGAGACCTACACGGAGATCGAGCGCGACAGCCGCCGCAAGATGCTGCAACAGCTGGCCGACACTTTCGAGGACAGCGTGAAGGGCATCGTCCAGGGCACCGTCGCGGCGTCCAACCAGATGCAGGGCAGCGCCCAGCGCATGGCGCAGATCGCCACGGCGACCAGCGCGCAGTCGATGGAGGTCTCCACGGCCGCCGAACAGGCGTCGGTCAACGTTCAGACCGCCGCCGCCGCCGCCGAACAGCTGACCGCCTCCATCGCCGAGATCGGCCGCCACGTCGGCCAATCGTCCCAGATCGCCAACGCCGCCGTGAA
>JAEZID010000061.1 GCA_023416195.1 Pseudomonadota bacterium
GGTCAGCCGCACGCGCCCGCGCACCGCGCCGCGCGGGTCGGCGTCCAACGGCGACAGATCCACGTCGGAAGACGCGACCACCACGTCGCAGGCCGTGCCGGGCAGCAGCGTCGTCAACCCGGTGCGCGCGTCGGGCGCGTCCACCAGCAGCGCCCCGTCGGTGTTCAGATAGCGGGCGAGGAACTGCCGCTCCTCCGCATCGGAGACGAGCAGAAGCACCGACACCCCGCCGAGCGGGAAGGACGGGCCGGCGGCCTCCGCCAGATCGGCGTCGGAGGCAAGGTCGGCGGCGAAGGTGAACCAGAAGGTGGCGCCCTGCCCCGGCTCGCTCGACACGCCGATCTCGCCGCCCATCAGCTCCGCCAGACGGCGGCAGATGGACAGGCCGAGGCCGGTGCCGCCGAAGCGCCGCGTCGTGGACGCCTCGGCCTGGGAGAAGGGACGGAACAGCTTGGCCTGATCGTCCTTGGAAATGCCGATGCCGGTGTCGATGACGGTGATGCGGATGGTCGCCCGGCCGTCCTCGAACCGCGCCAGCTCCGCCCGGATCTTGACCGAGCCGGACGGCGTGAACTTCACCGCGTTGCCGGCGATGTTGAACAGCACCTGCCGGATGCGCACCGGGTCGCCCATGACGACGGCCGGCAGGTCCGGATCCACGAAGGTGATGAGCGAGAGATCCTTCTTGCGGGCGCCGGGCGCCAGCGTGTCGGCCACGCCCTCGACCACGGCGGAAAGCGACACCGGCACCCGCTCCAGGTCCAGGCGCCCGGCCTCGATCTTCGAGAAGTCGAGGATGTCGTTGATGATGGTCAGCAGCGCGCCCGCCGAATCCCGCACCACCGTGACCAGTTCGCGCTGTTCGGCGGTGAGCTGGGTGAACTCCAGCAGTTCCAGCATGCCCTGGACGCCGTTCATGGGCGTGCGGATCTCGTGGCTCATGGTCGCCAGGAACAGCGACTTGGCCTGATTGGCGGCCTCCGCGTCGGCGCGGGCGGCCTCGGCGGCCTCGGTCGCCTTGACCAGCGCGCGCGTGCGCTCGGCCACCTGATTTTCCAGGTTCCGGTTGAGGGTGGTCAGCTCCTCGTAAAGGTGCACGTTGTCGAAGCCGACCGCGACCTTGGAGCAGAAGACCTCCAGCAGGCGCCGTTCGTCCTCGGTCAGCGGGCGCGTATGGCGCAGATAGAAGATCGTGTCGTGATGGCGCGAGGTGGAGCGGAAGACGAGGACGCTGTGGTCGCGCTCGTACCGGCTGCGCATGTCGGCCAGCGCCTCGGCGACGGCGTCGGCGGCCTCGGCCGGGAGTGCCGCGCGCACCGGCTTGCCGTCGCTGCCCGCGTAGAGCCCGCCGCCGCCGAGCACCAGCGGCTCGCGGTAGGCCGCGCCCTCCCCCTCCGCCCAGCGGCTGCACAGGGCGACGCCGGTGCAGGGCGGGCAGACGCCGTCGATCTGGGACACCGAGCCGCTGACGAACTCCGCCATCGTCCGCTTGTCGAGCAGCGACGAGGAGGCGTCCAGGATGCGTTCCAGCCCCTGCCGGTGCTCCTCGATGGCGGTGATGTCCTGATAGCCGCGCAGCGCCGCGACCACGGAGGTGAACAGCTTCTGCGCCGTCAGCTCGGTCTTCGATTTGTAGTCGTTGATGTCATAGTTGAGGATGACGTCGCGTTCCGGCGCCTGACCCGGCTGGCCGGTGCGCAGGATGATTCGCACGCGGCGGTTGTTCATCTCGCTGCGGATGAAGCGGACCAGCCGCAGGCCGGCGTCGTCCGATTCCATGACCACGTCGAGCAGCACCACGGCGATGGCCGGGTTCTGTTCCAGCACCGTGCGCGCCTCCGCCGCCGTGCCGGCGGACAGGAACTGCGCCGGGCGGCCTTCGAAGGTGAAGCCGCGCAGCACCATCTTGGTGGTGGCGTGGATCGCCGGATCGTCATCGACGATCAGGATGAGCCAGGGTTCCGCCGGTTCGGGCGCCGGGTCCTTCGCCGCTGCCGGTTCGGCGTCCGCGCCCGGCTCGTCATCGGCGAAAAGAAACTCGTCGCTCATCCAATCCTCCGGGCCGGCATTCCTCCGAGCCGGAATGGCCCCGCTCTGCCGCGCTGGTTCGACGGCGGGACGATATCATAGGCTCTGCACCCGTGAACAGCGCGCCACCACCGCATCACAACCCGGCGCATCACAGCACCACAACCCGGCGCAACGTCCCGCGTCCCTCACGGCTAGCCGGACGCCGGCCTATGGGACCTCGTCGCGGAAGCGGGCGCGGATGGCCTCGACGGCGTCGAGGTTGGCGAAGAACAGGTCCACCAGGGCGGGATCGAAGGCCGTCCCGCGCGAGTCCCGCAGATGCTCCAGCACGCGGTCGAGCGGCCAGGCCGACTTGTAGGGACGGTCGTTCAGCAGGGCATCGAAGGCGTCGGCCAACGCGACGATGCGCCCGTCCAAAGGGATGGCTTCACCGGAAAGGCCCTGCGGGTAGCCCTGGCCGTCCCACCGCTCGTGGTGGACCAGCGCGACGGTCGCCGCCCTGTTCAACGCCGCCCTCTTCATCTCTGGCCGACGGGAGGAGGTGAGGATGTCGTGCCCGATGCGGGAATGGGTCCGGACGATCGCCCATTCCTCCTCGTCGAGGGGGCCGGGCTTGTTGAGGATGGCGTCGGGGATCGCGATCTTGCCGATGTCGTGCATCGACGCCGCGAGCGCCAGATCGTCCGCCTCATCCACGCCGAGGCCGACGGCGCGGCCCAGCAGGCGCGCGTATTCGCCGACCCGCCGGACATGGTGCCCCACATGGTGGGACCGCCGCTCCATGGTTTCCAGCAGCATCAGGACGATGTCGCGCCGCGTCTCCTCGATGTTCCGACGCAGGGTCAGGTTCTCGAAGGCGACGGCGAGGGTGCGCCCGAACAGGCCGAGCAGATCCGGGTCCACCGGCGCCATGGGATCCCGCGCCTCGATCCCCAGAAGGGCGCGGTCGCCGGTGCGGCTTTCCAGGCAAGCGCTGTAGACGCCGTTCGCGCAGAGGCCGTCCGGCTTGGCCGCCGCTTCGCGCAGGGCGCTGGCCAGCGCGGGCGACAGGGCGTCGGCCACCGGGCGGCCGTCCTGCCCGGCGTAGTCGCCGATACCGGCCAGCGTCAGACCGCCCGTTCCACCCGTCGCCGAGGCGACCGCCACGCCCGAGCAGCGGGCAGCCTCCTTGCCCAGATAAAGCAGCCCCTGCAACTGCGCCAGCGCGCCGGAGGCGAAGCCGGACAGCGTGTGCTCCCGAACGATGGCGGTGGTCGCCTCGACGATCCGCTGGAGCCCACGGCGGTTCTCGTCCAGCGCGCGGATGTCGCGGTAGGAGCGGACGGCCGTGTGCATGGTCGAGCACAGCTTCTCGATGGTCAGTTCGGTCTTCTGGGTGTAGCCGTTGATGTCGTAATCGGTGATGATCCGCCGTTCCGGCGCCAGCCCCGGCTGCCCGGTGCGCAGGACGATGCGCACCATCCGGTCGCCGACCTCCTCCCGGATGCGGCGCACGGCGTCCAGGCCGGCATGCTCCGTCTCCATCACCACGTCCAGCAGGACGACCGCGATGTCGCCATGGCGGCGGATCGTCTCCACCGCCTCCTCACCGCTGTAGGCGTCGAGGAACTCCAGGTCGCGACCGGCGACGATGAAGTTGCGCAGCGTGAATTTGGTGACGGCGTGGACTTCCTCCTCGTCGTCGGCGATCAGGACCTTCCAGGTCGGCCGGGCCTGGGCGATGACCGGCTGCCCTTCGTCGGCGAAGAATGGTTCGGCGAAGGGCGGTTCCTCGTCGGCGAACAGAAAGTCATCGTCGGAAGCGGTCGGGCTGGACATGGAACGGTCTGAAGCTGAGGCGAACAGCCCACACATTAGCACAACCGCACACACGGCCGAGACGCGGCTTGTGGCTGCGGCAGGTTGCCGCGCGCGCTTGACGGCGGTCAAGGACAGCCAGCCCCGACCCTTTCCAGAATCGCCGGGAACCAGGAACGGGAGAGCCAAGCCATGCAGACCGACGCCGGCATCACCGCCGATCCCGCCGCCACCATCGGCCACAACTCCCGCGGACAATCCATCGGCGTGGAGGTTCGCCTGTTCAACTCCATGGTCAAGGCCTGCCCCACGGTGCCGCCGCGCACCACGGTCGAACTGCCGGCGGGCGGCACGGTCGGCGACGTGATCCGCCGGCTGGGCCTTCCCGAGCGGGACATCTTCCTGGTCATGGTCAACGGCCGCGACGTGACGCCGAAGCTGGGCGTGCCGGTGGAGACCGGCCGCGTGCTGGAGGACGGGGACGTGGTCGCCTTCTCCGGCCCGGTGCCCTACAGCTGGGGCTACGGCGCCTGCGTGGTGTAGCCTGCCCGCGTGAAACGCCCGAAAGGCTGGATTTTCGGGACCGGCTGCGACAGCCTGTCGGCATGACCGACCTGTTCTCCTGCGCCCACGACGCGGCTCCGATCATCTCCGCTCTCGACAGCGACGTGGACGGCCTGTTCCCGCCGGGCTTCCACGAGCTGTACGAGGTCCACAGCTACCGCAACGCGGCGCGCATCCTGGCCCACGCCTGCCGGGATGAGTTCGACGAGATCATCGGCAAGCTGATGGAGTTCCGCATCCGGACGGAGGAGATCGTCACCTCCGGCGGCAACAAGTCGCGGATCGCCAAGAACATGGAGGATCTGCTCAACCCGCTGGGCTGGAACGAGACGCGCATCCAGGGCGATCTGTTCATCCGCAAGATCATCACCACGCAGGAGCCGCGCCCGGCGGACGGATCGCGCCGCAAAGGCCCGGCGGCCCGCCAGCACGAGGAGATCTACAAGGTCGAGCGCTTCATCGACGGCCACAAGATCGACTTCGTGAAGGGCCGCGTGTCCTTCGACATGGAATGGAACAGCAAGGACCAGACCTTCGACCGCGACCTCTACGC